>JBKOWC010000219.1:0-15430 GCA_046724215.1 Pseudomonadota bacterium
ACGACGATGAACCCGGCGGCATCCGCGGCATCGCTGAACTGCGTCTGCCGGGCCGCCGCCAATCCGTTGCCGGCGCCGCCATGCAGCACTACGACCAGCGGCAACGGGGCGCCATCCATCGCATGTGCCGGTAGGTGCACCGTGTAGGTCCGGTCGCGTCCGCCGAACGGCAGCTTCCACTCGACGTCGGCGGCAAACGCCAGGGATGGCGCCGCAGTGACCATGAGCAGCAGCGCGGCGATCGCCGCCGGGCGCCCGAACAAGGTGGTCCAGCGCGCGGGCCAGTCGCCGGCGGTGCGCAGGGCGCGCGCCATCTCGACCCAGCCCGCGAGGACGATCCGAAGCGGTCCCCGCGTCGGCCCCGCGCCGCCCTTGATTCCGAAATGCAGCCGCTCGCCCTGCGGCGCTTCGGCGAAGGTGCCGAACAGGCGATCGAAGACGATCAGCACGCCGCCGAAATTCCGGTCGAGGCACGCTTCGTTCGACGCGTGGTGCACGCGGTGATGCGACGGCGTGTTCAGGATCCACTCGAGCCAGCCGAGCCGCGGCGCCCAGGCCGCGTGCAGGAAGAACTGATAGAACAGCCCAAGGCTCAATGCTGCGACGACGGCCAACGGCGCAAAGCCGAGCCAGACCATAGGCAGGAAGAACAGGAATCCGCCCGTGAGGCTGCCGCCCCAGCCGAGGCGGATCGCGGCGCTCAGATTGAGGTACGTGGCCGAGTGATGGACGGCATGGGTCGCCCAGAACCACCGCACCTTGTGCATGGCGACATGCTGCCAGTAGTAGCAGAACTCGACTCCGAGGAAGAGGGCCAGGAGCGCCCACTCGGCGAGCGGAATATCGAACAGGCGATGCTGGTAGACCCATGCCGCCGGCACCATGGCGAGCGATGCCGTCGCCGCGCTGGTGATCCGGTGGCCGACGGCGATCACCAGGGACGCAGTCGTCTCTCCGAGATCGTGAACGCGCTCATGGCGGTAGCGCGCCAGGAGATATTCGCCGGCCATCAGCGCCAGCGCGAGGATCGGAACGGCTATCAGGCCGCTCGTGCCGCCGGTCGGTGTTGCGAGGATTGCCATCGATTCGGCGTCGCACGGAACACGCTACTGGGCGTTGGGCGTCGCCGTCGACGTTCCCGCCCTCGCCTTCATTTGCGCCGCGACCTGCGCCAACGCCGACTGACAGTCGGGGGACAACTCGGTCTTGTGGGTGCGGATGCATTGCAGGATGCGGCCGCCGCCCGGCTGGACGCCGGCGCAAAGCCGCTGCACATCAGCGGAGCAGGCCTGCCGGACGGTCGCCGCGTCCTGCGCCGCTGCGGGGATGGCAAGCAGCGCCGCGGCGATGGCGACTGTCACGAAGAGCTTCGGCATCGAAATCTCCCAACGAATGTTGCGAGCGGCGTGGCCCGATCGGAGCAATATCCTCGCCGGATGTTGCCGTGGCTTTTCGGGAGGCGGCCGAATTGTGGCGTTTTGTAAGGACATGTAACGACCCGTAACAGCGCCGCGCCGGTGCGCGTATTCCATCGCGTCCTTGATCGGTCGCCCGGTTCCGGGTGGAATGCGGGCTGCCGACAACTCGAGTCGTCCATGGGTCCCAGCGTCGATCCCGTGCCTTCCGATCCCGCGCCGCCGCCCCGCGCCGACGTCGTCGTCATCGGCGGCGGCATCATCGGCACGTCGACGGCCTTCTTTTTGGCGCAGAAGGGCATCCCGGTCGCGCTCTGCGAGAAGGGTCGCATCGCCGGCGAGCAGTCGAGCCGGAATTGGGGCTTCTGCCGCCAGCAAGGCCGCGATCCCCGCGAGCTGCCGCTGATAATCGAATCGCTGCGCCTCTGGCGCGGCATCGATCGGCTGATCGAAGGCGACACCGGCTTCCGGCAAGCCGGCATCGTGTATGTCGCCGAGAACGATACGGCGGCGGCCAACCACGAGAAGTGGCTCGACTACGCGCGTCCCTATCAATTGGATTCAAAGGTCGTGACCGGCCCCGCCCTTGCATCGCTGCTGCCGGGGGCCGCGCGCCAGTGGCGCAGCGCGCTCTATACGGCGAGCGACGGCCGCGCCGAACCGCAGAAGGCGGCGCCCGCGGTCGCAACGGCGGTCCGGCGGTTGGGCGGCAAGGTGCTGACGGATTGCGCCGTGCGCGGCATCGAAACCGCCGCCGGGCGCGTGACCGGAGTCGTCACCGAGAAGGGGACGATCGCCTGCAGCACCGTCGTGCTGGCCGGTGGCGCCTGGTCGCGGCTGTTCTGCCGCAGCCTCGGGATCACCCTGCCGCAGCTGCAGGTGCGCGGCTCGGTCCTGCGTACCTCGCGCGTGGACAAGGCGCCGGAAGCGTCGCTCTGGGCGCCGAGCCTCGGGCTGCGCAAGCGACTCGACGGCGGCTACAACGTCGCCCATGGCGGGCGCACCGATGTCGACATCGGACCGGACAACTTCCGATTCCTGAAGGCCTTCTGGCCCGCCCTGCGCGGCGCCCATACGGGCTTGCGCTTCCGCCTGGGCAAGCGGTTCTTCGAGGAGGCGGCCTTGCCGGCACGCTGGCCGCTCGACGGGCCGAGTCCGTTCGAGCGCGTACGCACCCTCGACCCCGCCCCGTCGGTTGATCTGCTCGACCATGCCGTCGCCGACTTGCGCGCCGCTTTTCCTGCCTTTGCCGAGGCCAAGGTCGAGCAGCGCTGGGCCGGCTATATCGACGTCACGCCGGACGCCGTGCCGGTGATCTCGCCGGTCGATCCGCTGCCGGGCTTCTTCATCGCCAGCGGCTTCTCCGGCCACGGTTTCGGTATCGGGCCCGGCGCCGGACGCCTGATGGCGGATCTCGTGTCGGGCGCGCCGCCGATCGTCGACCCGGCTCCGTACCGCTTCAGCCGCTTCTCCGACGGCAGCAAGATCGAAGTCATCGCGGGATTCTGACCATGCCCCTCCCCGGCCTCCGCATCCGCGACTTCCAGCCGGCCGACCTGCTGGAGATCATGCGGCTCTTCCACGACACCGTGCACGAGATCAACAGCCGCGACTACACCGCCGAGCAGATCGACGCCTGGGCTCCGAAGATCCCCGACGAGCAGCACTGGCTCGAGAAACTGCGCTCCACCTTCGCGTATGTCGCCGAGGCGAACGGGCAGATCGTCGGCTTTGCCAACCTCGAGCGCAGCGGCCGGGTCGACTGCCTCTATACCCACTACATGCACCAGGGCATGGGCATCGCCTCGCGGCTGCTGAGCGAGATCGAGACGCGCGCGCGGGCGATCGGCGCGCGCCGGCTGTTCGCCGAGGCGAGCCTGACGGCGCGGCCTTTCTTCCAGCGCCGCGGCTTTCGCATCGTGCGCGAGAACGAGGTCGAGCGGGTGGGCGTGCGGTTGCGCAACGTCATCATGGAGCGCGCGCTCTGACCTCGATGCATCAGTCCGATCGTACCGGCCCATGGTGACCTATCCCGTCGAGGGCGGCTGTCTGTGCGGCGCGGTGCGCTTCCGCATCGGCGCGCCGCCCCTGCGCAGCGGCTATTGCCATTGCCGGTTCTGTCAGCTCAACAGCGGCGCGCCGGTCGTGGCCTGGGCGGAGGTGCCGATCGGTGCCTTTGCCTACGTCGCCGGCGAACCCGGCGTATTCCTTTCCTCCTCCTGGGGACAGCGCGAGTTCTGCGCCGCCTGTGGTAGCTTCCTTGTCTATCGCGATCGCCGGCGCGCGACGTCCGTATCCATCAACACGGCGTCGCTCGACGACCCGTCGGCGTTTCCGCCGACGCATCACCTCTTCGTCTCGCGCCGCATTCCCTGGTTCGAGACGGCCGACGACCTGCCGCGTCATGACGAGGGCGCGCCCCCTCCGCGGTGAGCCACGACTTTCGCCGCCGCTTCCGCCGCGGCGACCCCGGTGAGATAGGCGCCGTGGCAGGTGGCGCAGGCGTCCACCGAGCAGGCCTCGCCGGCGAAGAAGAGACGGTCGGCCAGCGGCGCCGCGAGATCGGCGCGCCGATCGGCGTGGCCGGGCCGCGTCGCCGAATAAGCGCCGCGCGACCAGACGTCCGTGAACCAGTTCGTGCAGCTGACCGCACCGAGCTTGGCGCGGACATCGGCGCCGAACATGCTTGCGAGTTCGCCGGCGGCGAAGTCGGCCATCGCGGCGCTGCCCGCCTGCTCCAGTTCGCGGGCCAGCGTGCCGCCGAGATAGCCGATGACGACGCCGCGCCCGAACGGCCGGAACTGGAAGCTGGTGGTCCGCACGGTTTCGGCCGAGGCCGTGGCGTGGCTGTCCGCGGGCATGCCGAAGGGATCGCCCGCGACGGCGAACATGACCTTGTCGTTGACGCCGAGCGGGATGTTCGCGATGGCCTCCTGCTTGGCGACCGGCAGGGTCGGATGAAAGCGGATTGCGCCGGCCGCCAATACCGAGGGCGGCACGGTGACGATGGCGGCCTTGGCCGCGACCGTTCCGGCGGGCGTCTCGACCGTGACCCCCGGCCCGTCCCAGCGGATAGCCGTGGCCGGCGTCTGCAAGCGCACCGGCAGCCCTGCCCCAAACCGGGTGACGAGCGCGCCGTAGCCCTCGACAATCGGCCAGTCCTTGCCGGTATCGACATAGCGGGCAAAGTCGAGAGTCGACCACGCCGTCGCCTCGACGCCGGAGATCCAGGTGATGATGGCACCGAGCAGCGGTGCGAAGCGGCCCTCGCCGTCGATCACCGCGCTCGCGGGCACGTCGCGTCCCGCCGCACCGGCGGCCGCGATCGCCGCGAGGCCGGTCTCGACGGCGGCGTCCCACTCGGCGCCGGCTTCGTCGCGCCAGCGCTTGCCCACGCGGACCTGCCATTTCGGCTGGCGCTCGCGCACGGTGAAACCGAGGTCGGCGGCGATGTGGCGCCAGGGATTGATGTCGGCCGAGTGCAGCCAAGCGCAGCCGCGGTCGACCGGCACGCCGAAGGTCTCCGTATCCGTCCAGGCGCGACCGCCAATGCGATCCCGTGCCTCAAGACAGATGGCGGAGAGGCCGCGTTCCGTCAACGTACGCGTTGCCGCAAGACCCGCGGCGCCGGCGCCGACCACGACGATGTCACACCGATTCATAGGAGACATGGGTAGCCTGCTACCGGTATGATGACCACATCGCAAACCCGGTGGTCGTGGTATCGATCCGACCGCCACGCGTCATCAGCCTCACCGAATATCCTGTCGCGCATGCATCCATTGTCTTCCGGCGCCGCCTCGCGGCGGCACCTTCTCAGAGTTGCGCTCGGCGGCGCGGCCGGCGCGCTGGCGGGCTTGGTTGCGCCGCCGGCACCGCGGGCGGCTGCCGGCGCCCTGTTCCGAGATCGTCCGAGCGCCGAGCGCATCGGTCGCCGATATCTCGCGTCGCCGACGGCGGAACAGGACAGGACGACAATCCTTGCGGCGAGCCCCGGTCTGGCACGTGCGCTCGCCGCGCCGCGCGACCAGGCCGCACGACAGTTGCAGCAGGCCATCGACGCCGACTTCCGGCACGGCGACATTGCCGTCGTCGACGGCTGGGTGATGGCGAAGAGCGAGGCGCGCTTCTGCGCTCTCGTCGCCCTCGGCTAGCGCTGGGACCGCCATGTTCATCGATCTGCGGCAGATGCCGACGGGGACTGTACTGGACGCCGACGTCTGCATCGTCGGCGCCGGCGCGGCGGGCATCACGATCGCGCGCCAGTTCATCGGCCGGCCGATCGCCGTCCTCGTCGCCGAGAGCGGCGGGCTCGACCCCGACGATGCGACGCAGGCCCTCTACAAGGGCCAGATCGTCGGCCATCCCTACTTCGATCTCGACATCACGCGGCTGCGCTATTTCGGAGGCTCGACCAACCATTGGGGCGGCTGGTGCGCGCCGTTGCACGATATCGACTTCGCGGCGCGCGCCTGGGTGCCGTACAGCGGCTGGCCGATCGAGCGCCGCGCCCTCGATCCCTACTACGCCACGGCGCAGACGCTGGTCCAGATCGGACCGCCGACCTACGACCCGCAGGCGTGGCAGGACAAGAAACACAGCTTCCCGGAGTTCCAGCCGGATCGCATGGTCACCCAGATCCTGCAGCTGTCCGAACCCGCCACCCATTTCGGCGAACTCTATCGCGCCGACCTCGAAAAGGCCGACAATGTCCGTGTGCTCCTGAACGCCAATGCGCTGGGCGTCGACAGCAACGAGACGGCCACGGTCGCAACAGGCGTGCGGTTGGCGACGCTCGGCGGCGTCCGCGCCAGCGTCCGCGCCAAGGTGGTGATCGTTGCCTGCGGCGGATTGGAATCGCCGCGCCTGCTGCTGTTGTCCAACGACGTCGCTCCGGCCGGCCTCGGCAACGGCCACGACCTGGTGGGGCGCTTCTTCCTCGAGCACCCGCACATCGTGACCGGCAGCCTGCTTGCGACCGACACCGGCGACTGGCACCACGGACTGAGCGAGCGCTTCTTCAAAGAGGGCACGCTGGTCCAGGCCGTCATCGCCACAAGCGCCGGCGCGCAGCAGGCGCTGGGCACGCTCGGCTACAGCGCCAACTTCGAGACGCCGGTGGTCGGCAACGCCGGCTATCCGGCCTACCGGCACCTGCGCGACGCCGTCGACCAGGCAAAAATGCCGGACCATATGGCGCAGGACGTCTGGAACATGGTCACCGGTCTGCGCGACGTTGCGCATGGCGTCTTCGGCACCTCGCCGACGCAGCCCTATCATCCGCCCTACGACCTGTCGCGGCCGATCCGACTCTACACGCGCCTGGAGCAGTGCCCGAACCCCGACAGCCGCGTGACGCTGATCGAAGAGCGCGACGCCCTCGGCCTCAACCGCATCGCGCTCGACTGGCGTTTCACCGAGCTCGACAAGCGCAGCCTGCGGCTCTCGCAGCAGCTGATCGGGACGGAGTTCGGACGCCTCGGCGTCGGCCGCTTCAAGTTCGACGACTGGGTGCTGGCCGACGACACATCGTGGCCGGACGAGCTGCATGGCGGCCACCACCATATGGGCACCTGCCGGATGAGCGACGACCCCAAGCGCGGCGTCGTCGACGGCGAATGCCGCGTCCACGGCACGGACAACCTCTACGTCGCCGGCAGCGCCGTCTATCCGACCAGCGGCTACGTCAATCCGACCTTGACGGTCGTGGCCTTGGCACTGCGCCTCGCCGATCATCTGAAGGCCCGCTTCGGCATCGTCTAGCGCGGGCCGCCTCCGCCGGTCGGTTCGTACTGCCATCATGGCGCCGGAGGCTGGTTGCGAATCCAATTGCGGGCGGCGTCAAGGGCGGGGTCGGACTCGGGCCGCACCGGATCTTCGTCGACGGGAATGTCCGGCATGACCGGCTCGACGCTTTTTTCGTCGCCGTTGGCCCGCACGAAGAAGGCAGACGGAGCCGCCACGCGGATGCCCGAGTGCGGCAGGGACGCCTCGCACACTTCGCCGTACAGACTGGCCGGCTCGGATGTCGGCTCCCCGAACAGCGTTGCCAGATGATAGGCGCTGATCGCGTCGGCCATTATCTCGGCGCTCGAGAAAGTGCCGGGTCCCATCAGCACCGCAACCGGGCCGCCATAGGGATAGGGCGCCGGGGCGGGCAGGCGCTCGGCAACCGAGTTGACGAGCATCTGGCCGGCCGGCTTCGCTCGGTAGCTCTTGAAATACTCGGCCTGCTCGCCGTCGAACGTGCCGTACCAATCCTGGCAGGTGCGGCTGACCTTCCAGTGTCGCTCCGCGAACGCGCGGTATGGCTTGCGCGTGATGTAGCGCAACAGCAGGTCGCCGAGCAGCGAGTCCCCACCCGCGTTACGGCGGATATCGATGACGAGGCCCCTGGGCTTGTCGCTGGCGATGCGCTTGAAGATGTCGACGAGCCGCTCCTCGAAGCGCTTCGGCTTTTCGATCATCTCCGCGAACTCGATGAGACCGATGTTTCCGTCCAATAGCCGATAACGAATCCAGCTCTCGGACTGCCTCGGCAGCGGATCAGCGAGCTCCGCGGGTTTGACGCCTTGCAGCGTAACCGTGCGAGCACCAAGGCTGCCCGTCGGCGCGAGATCGACACGGAACGGCGCGTGGATTCCCGCTTGCCAGAGCATGTCGCCAAGTTCAGCGCGGGCGTGATAGCGCTTGGTCGCCGTGCTGCCCGGGCATTGCGCTTCGAGACGATGAAGCAATTCATCGGCGGAAACGTCGTTGATGCGGGTAATCACGTCGCCGGGGGCCAACACGCTTGCCCCCGAAGGAACGGAAAGCACGCGCAAGCCATCCGCATAGGGATCGAAGGCAGCGGGAAACAAGCCCCCGGTCCCGAAGTAGCCGCGCAGGATCGAGCGCGCTTCCGGGCCGCCAAGCTTGCCCGGGAAGGAGGAAACGCCGACATGTCCATCGTTGAACAGCGCGGTGAGCTGGCTGAGCAGGATGTACAGATCGAACTTTGTCGGATTCTGCGGCAGAGCGTCCGTCAACGCCTTCTGCCGGCGCGCGATCTCGGCGCGATCGGACCGCCAATAGAGGTCGGGATGAATGTCGGCCAATGCATTGAGCGCAAAGTCGATATCCTCGATCGCCTGGCCGCGCGTCATCGTGACGCCCCGGTCGAACCCGTGCGCCGGGCCGGCACTCCCGTCCGCGGCGCAGCCGGCCAGGGCGAGCAGACCTGCACACAGGAGGCCGCTCCAGCACGTGCCGAATGACCGCATCGCGCACTGACTCCCTAGCCGCGTCCGCGCCGGGCGCCGACGGCGTTCTCGATGCGGTGCAGGCGCGACAGCAGCTGCGCCTGCAGGCGGTCGACCTTCTCGTGCAGATGCGAAATCTCGAGTTCGGCCTTGAGGTTGGCGTCGTACTCGATGTCGTCGCGGATGTGGTCCTTGGCCGCCTGCCGGTTCTGGCTCAGCAGCACGATGACCGAGAGGAAGATCGCCTCGAGCGACACGGCCATGGTGAGGAAACCGAACGGGAATGGATCGAATCCCGGCAGCAGCGGCACCTCGTTCCACAGGATCCAGGCACAGAACAAGATGAAATGGAGGACGAGGAAGGACAGGCTGCCGCTGAACGCCGCGATCCAGTCGACGAGCCGCTCGATGGGAGTCAGTCGTTGCTCCACGAGGTCGCTGGCGTTGCGGATGGCCATCTGGCGCAGGCGCTCCGTGGTCGCCCGCATGCGGCGGCCCATGACGGTCATCATGTCGAGCGCGGCGTCGGGCTTGCGGCGGATGAAGTCGCGCAGCTGCTCGCGATTGAGCGCCAGCAGCTCGGCCGCCTCAACGACGACGGCGCGCGCCGTGCGCGGTCCCATGTCGAGCAGCGCCAGCTCGCCGAACATGTCGCCGCGTTCGCAGGTCGTCAGCACGATCTTCTGTCCCAGCTTGTCGGTGGCGTTGATCTCGACGGTGCCGGACCCGACGACGAAGAGGCGGTCGCCGGGATCGCCGATGTCGAAGATGATGGCGCCCGCCTCATAGCTCGACTCCTCGATGACGGCGGCCAGCGCCGCCCGCTCCTCGGCGTCGAGCAGCTGGAAGAACTGGACCTCGGCAAGCAGGGTTTCTTTTGATGACATCGAACGCTTTCCACGCAACACGCAAACGCGACGCGTCAATCGGGAACCATAGCATGTCGCCCGGCCCGGCCAATCGTCACGCCCCTTCACCTTGCGGCGAGCAAATCCGGTTTCCAAGCGTTCCCCGGGACGATAGGAATACGGCCCGACCACGGCATTAACCAATTCGGGCCCATCATGACCAATCTGCGCCAGATCGACCGCAGCCGCCTCGCCGCTGTCCTGACAGACGAACGGCGGCGTTTCGTCGCGGCGCATCCGCGCTCGCAGGCGCTCTTCGAGGAGGCCAAGGCCAACCTGCTCGAAGGCGTGCCCATGAACTGGATGATCCGCTGGGCCGGCGACTTTCCGATCTTCATCAAGGAGGGCGCCGGCGCCCGCTTCACCGACGTCGACGGCCGCGAGTACATCGACTTCTGCCTGGGCGACACCGGCGCCATGACCGGCCACGCGCCCAAGGAATCGATGGACGCCATCATCGCCCAGCTCCGCCGCGGCACGACCTTCATGCTGCCGACCGAGGATTCGCTGTGGGTGGGCCGTGAGCTGCAGCGCCGCTTCGGGCTGCCCTACTGGCAGGTGGCGATGACCGCGACCGACGCCAACCGCTTCGCCATCCGGCTGGCGCGGCAGATCACGGGACGCAAGCTGATCCTCGTCCACAACTGGTGCTACCACGGCTCCGTCGACGAGACGATCATCACCATCAACAACGGCAAACCAGGCCCGAAGCCCGGCAATATTGGGCCGGCCGTCGATCCGTCGGTCACCACCAAGGTCGTGGAGATCAACGACATCCCGGCGCTCGAGAAGGCGCTGGCCCCCGGCGATGTCGCCTGCGTGCTGGCCGAGCCGGCGCTCACCAACATCGGCATCGTGCTGCCCGATCCCGGCTATCATCAGGCGCTCCGCGAGATCACGCGCAAGACCGGCACCCTCCTCATCATCGACGAGACGCATACGATCTGCGCCGGCCCCGGCGGCTACACCAGGGCATACGGCCTCGAGCCGGACATGCTGACCATCGGCAAGCCGATCGCGAGCGGGGTGCCGGCGGCGGTCTACGGCTTCACGGCCGACGTGGCCGAGCGCATCCGCAAGGCGACGGACAAGAACACGTCGGACACCGGCGGCATCGGCGGCACGCTCGCCGGCAACGCCCTGTCGCTCGCGGCCATGCGGGCGACCCTCGAGCATGTGCTGACCGACAAGGCGTTCGAGCACACGATCGCGCTCGGCAAGCGCTTCGCCGAGGGCGTCGACGGCGTCATCAAGGAGAAGGGCCTGCCCTGGCATGTGACGCGGCTCGGCTGCCGCGCCGAATACTGGTTCTGCCCGCGCCCGCCGCGGAACGGCGGCGAGGCGGCGGCGGCCATCGACTCCGATCTCGACCGCTACATGCATCTGGCGGCCCTCAACCGGGGCATCCTGATGACGCCGTTCCACAACATGGCCCTGATGGCCCCGCAGGCGACGGCAGCCGACGTCGACCGGCATACGCAGGTGTTCCGGGAGAGCGTCGACGCCATCCTCTAAGGCCCGATCACGCCAGCGCCGCGGCGGAGGAGCGTAGCGGATCGCGAAAGGAGCGATCGACCCCATGCCCAGCGAAAGATTCACCGCAGAGGCGCAGAGACGCAGAGAAGGATTGATGGCGCGCTGCGCGCGCGGGGAGCGGTTCGAACATTGCGCCTCTGCAAATCCTCTGCGCCTCGGCGTCTCTGCGGTTCACTGAATCCGGGCGATCGAAAGGGTCGTAGGGGCGTGCGGCGCACGCGCTCGGGTGGTTTGTGCCAGACTCGATCGACGCCGACATGGTGGGTGAAGAAAGAGGGCGAGCGCCGCTCGCCCCTACAGATGAATCCGGGCGATGCACCCCATGCCCAACGGAGCGGGCGGGGGCGGTGAGGGCGCGGAGACGACGGGCGGCGTGGACGGCGCGGGAGCGCAGGCCGATGAGCTCGGCCGTGCGGTAGCCGTGGACCAGACGCGCGGTCTGGGCGCGGCGGCGGCCTTCGGGCGTGCGCGGACCGGTGCTGAGGCCGCCGTGGAGACGGCAGCGGCCGTTCGGCATGGCGGGCTGGCGGCAGGGGCAGCCGGCACGGGTGCGGGCGCCGCAGCGGGGGGCCAGCAGATAGTCGCCGCAGGGATTGCCGTTCTTGAGAGTGCCGCGCCGCTGCCCGCGGGCAGCATGCAGCCGAGGCGCCGATGGACCTGGTCGCCCGGCTTCGGGTCCCATACGCGAGAGGCCTGCATTCTGCGTTCCGCAGCCCGGGACGATCGCCGTTAGCGGCACGCCATGTAGCCGCGGCACGATGCGCCCCACCCCTTCCATCAGCCGGGAGGCGAGCCCGCCCATGCGGAGGGCCTCGAGATTCGCCCGCAAGTCCATGGTTCCCGGCTCGGCCGCCCGGGCGCGATCCAGGAAGCGGAGGGCCAGCGTCCCACACCGCATCGCGAGCGTGTGACCGGCCAAAAGTTCCTGCCTGCAGGTCGTGGGCATCGTGGTGTCGGACATCAACTCCTCCAGTCGGCCGGCGATGCATTCGGGATGGTTGACGAGCAAAGATGTTCATGATATGTTCCATCACGTGATTTGTCAACAATTAAATGCTATTTGCGTTAATCATCGGTCATGAGCAGCATACGCCGCGCGCGGCCAGACGATCTCGAAGAGGTCTTCGAACTGACCTTCGGCTTGGTGACAACGTTCCGGCCGGAAATCGATGCATTCAGGAAGTCCTTCGACCACCTGATCGCGCAGGACGATACCTTGCTCCTCGTCGTCGAAGAGTCCGGGCGATTGCTCGGCTATCTCCTGGGCTTCGACCACTATGCACTGACCGCCAACGGGCGAGTCGCGTGGATCGAGGAGGTCATGGTGCAGAAGGATCGCCGCCGTGAGGGACTTGGGCGACAGCTGATGCAGCAGTTCGAAGAATGGGCAACGTCGCGCGGATCGAAGCTGGTGGCGCTCGCCACTCGCCGCGCGAGCGCGTTCTACCTGTCGCTCGGCTATGAGGAGTCTGCAGGCTACTTTCGCAAATTGCTGTAAGCAGCGCGATGCACGACGCACAGCCACGTATTCCCGTCCTCCGCACGGCGGTTGCCGCGTACGGCCGTGGCATCGGTGCGCTGTTCGGCGACGGCGCGCTCTTCCGCTATTTCGTCTATGCTCTGCTGCTGGGCTTGGCTGCCTTCGGCGTCCGCATCTATCTCGTCTTCGTCTATCCCTGGTACAGATGGTCGCTGCCGAAGCATGGCGTGGACATCGCCGTCGGAGCGGCCACATTTCTGATCTACGCGGCCTTGATGGGTGCCGTTGCCCCGTTCGGCATCGCCGTCTACCGCAAGCTCCTGCTTGGCGAAGCGCCGCAAGAATTCTATCTGGTTGCGATGGGCGGCCGACGCCAGCGGCGGTTCTTCCTGGCGTCAATTGTTGTGCTCGCCGCAGTCATTCTGGCGACTGCGGCCATACCCGCGGCGGTCTACCTGCTCTACGGCGTCAACCCACTGGATGCGGTCAACCTGACGCGCGCCGCGACTGCCCGTCCCCTCATCTCGTGGACGATCGTCGCAACGGAATTGTTCGCCTACGCCGTTGTCGCGCTGGCGGCCGCCCGCTCCACATTCGCCTTCCCGGCCATCGCCATCGATCGACCTGGAGCATCGTTGCTGCAATCCTTCGCCGAAACCCGCGGCGCGACGTGGCGGCTCTTCTTCGTTTTCGTGGTCATCTATCTGCCGCCGCTGACCATCTACACGATCGCCAGCAGCATCATCCTCACCATCGCGCTTCGACAGGGCGCGGGCACCGCAGTACCTACGAACCGGGCAATTGCGGCGCTGTACACCTCACCCCCGGTCGG
This sequence comes from Pseudomonadota bacterium, assembly GCA_046724215.1. Lineage (GTDB taxonomy): Bacteria > Pseudomonadota > Alphaproteobacteria > Dongiales > Dongiaceae > JBKOWC01. The sequence goes on from JBKOWC010000219.1 coordinate 13,413, forward strand.
CGCGCTCTATGCGCTGATGGTCGTTCTCCTCATCTTGATCGTCGCCGTAACGGCGGCGGCCGCGGCGCGTTGCTACGAGATCAAGGTCGGCCATCGCGCTCAGCAGCTTGTCGACGTCTTCTTGTGACCTGCGACAGCAGGCAACACGTCAACGGCGCGATGGTCGACGCGTCCCCATGTGTGACTGATGGCTAGGATGCCGGCACAAGCTTCCGCGGCTATTCGAGGGTCAGCATAGATGCTGGGTCTGCCGACGACGGCGAATGCGCCGTTCTGTCCGTCGGAGGTGCGCGGCACGGTCGCGGTGCCAGTGGGGCTGCCGTTCTGGCGCAAGCTGCTGCGCTTCGCCGGGCCGGGGCTGCTGATCTCCGTCGGCTACATGGACCCCGGCAACTGGGCGACCGACATCGAGGCGGGCTCACGCTTCGGCTATGCGCTGCTGTTCGTCGTGGTGCTGTCGAGCCTCTCCGGCATTCTCCTGCAGACGCTGTGCGCGCGCCTCGGCATCGCCGCCGACCGCGACCTCGCCCGCCTCTGCCGCGAGCAGTACCAGCGGCCGGTCGCCATCGCGCTGTGGCTCTTCGCCGAGCTCGCCATCGTCGCCTGCGACGTGGCGGAAGTGCTGGGCTCGGCCCTGGCGCTCCGGCTGCTCTTCGGCCTGCCGCTCTGGATCGGCGTCCTCGTCACCGGGCTCGATACGCTGATCGTTCTGGCCCTCAACCACCACGGCTTCCGCCAGCTCGAGGCGATCGTGCTGGGGCTCGTCGCGACCATCGCCCTCTGCTTCGCGTACGAGCTGGTGGCGCTGGCGCCGGACGGCGCGGCGGTCGCGCGCGGCCTGCTCCCGTCGCTGCCGGTGGTGACCGATCCCGAGGCCCTCTACCTTGCGGTCGGCATCATCGGCGCGACGGTCATGCCGCATAATCTCTACCTGCATTCCCAGATCGTACAGACGCGCGTCGTCGCCCGCGGCGTCGCGGCGAAGCGCGAGGCGATCGGGCTTGCGACCGCCGACATCGCGAGCGCGCTGTTCCTGGCGATGCTGGTGAACGGCGCCATCCTCGTCACCGCCGGGACCGCCTTTCATCGGACGGGCATGGCTGCTGTGACCGACATCGACGAGGCCTACCGATTCCTGCAGCCGGTCGCCGGCGCGGCTGCGGCCGTCATCTTCGGCATCGCGCTGCTCGCCTCCGGCCAGAGCTCGACCTTCACCGGCACCATCGCCGGACAGACGATCCTCGAAGGATTCCTGGAGCTGAAGATGCCGTGCTGGCAGCGCCGGCTGATCACGCGCGGCCTCGCCCTCGGCCCCGCTCTTGCCGGCGTCCTCTGGCTCGGCGACGGCTCCGTCGGCGGCCTCCTGGTGCTGAGCCAGGTCGTGCTGACGGCGCAGCTGCCCTTCGCGCTCTATCCGCTCATCCGCTTCACCAGCAACCGGGAACTGATGGGCCCGTTCGCCAGCGGTCCGGCGCTGCGGCTCTGCGCCTGGGCGATCTTCGCCGCCGTCACTGCGGCGAATGCGTGGCTGGTGTGGGGGCTGGTGGCGTAGGCATGGATCAGCCGATCGTTTGCCGCTGAACAGCCACCCAGAGTCGAAGCCAGCTTCCGACGCAAGCCCCGACGACGTGACGCGTATTGGACCAAAGTCCAACTATGATTCGCGCGTGTATCTTTGTAGTAGGTGTCTGGGGTGAAATGCAGCCAGGTTGGGCCGTTAGTCCAACCTCAATGGTCGGTTAACCGCGCGAAAGTGCGCGCTTCCACGCGTAGATGCTCACGCTCGGCGCCTCCGGCGTCGCCATCTCGATGGATTTGAGATCGCCATCCAATTTGCCTCCCGGCGTTGCTCCCGGGCAGTTCCGTGCGGCGTATCGCATGATCGGAAGGTGTCGATGCCGGTGCGACGATCCGTTGCTGTCTCTCGCAAACAACACCGGAATCACAGTGTCAGAAGAACTATCGAACATCCCCACCGCCAGAGATGCCCTTGCCCCCTGCCTCGGCCGCATCTGGCC
>JBKOWC010000285.1:0-15960 GCA_046724215.1 Pseudomonadota bacterium
ATGAATGGACACTACCGCATGTGACGGGGATCGTCGAACCGACATCCCTCTCCGGCGGGAAGCGGGAGAGGGATGCGGTCCTGGCTGGCGCCTGTATTCGTCGCCGTCAGCGGATGCCCTGGTCGATCAGCGGCACCAGCATGTCGACGTTCTTGGGCGAGAGCGTGCCGGCGGCCGTATTGGTGGTGAAGCCGCCCATCTTGTACTTCACCGACAGCACGCACTGCAGCACCGGCAGGAAGCCCTGAAGATAGAGCTGCTGGTCGAGCGTCGCCGTCATGGTGCCGGCTTTCACGGCCGCCACCGTCTTCGGGTCGGTGTCGATGCCGGCGAGGATGATGTCGCCCGGCTTCTTGCCGGCCTGCTGCGCCACGTCGGGCAGCAGCGGCGTGATGCCGCCATGCTGGGTGCCGATCGCCTTGGTGTCGGGATGCTGCTGCAGGTAGGCGACGAGCTGCGGGATGGCGAGCGGCGGGCTGCCGTTCACCTCCTCGGACATCTCGACGCGGTCGACCTTGACGCCGGCCTTCTCCAGCGTGTCGGCCATGCCCTTGTCGGAGAGTCCGCGATCGCCCTTGCTGAAATTGCCGAACACCAGCGCGGCATCGCCGGATTTCAGGCCGGCGTTCAGCATCGAGCGCGCGGTGATGGCGCCGCCCTCGTAGAGGTCGACGCCGGCATAGCCGAAGCCCTTGTCCTGATACTTCTGCTGCAGCTCCTTGAGCGGCGCGTTGCCGGAGGTGACGACGATGCCCTGCGCGACCGCATCGGCGACGAGGTCGGCGAACGCGTCGTTGCCGGGATGGCCCATGATGACGATGCATTGCGGCTTCGCGGCGAGGGCCTCGCGGAACTGCGCCAGCATGGTCTCGGCCTGCCAGCTCGAATATTGCTCGATCAGCTTGACGCCGAGCGCCGCGGCGGCGGCCTTGGCGCCGTTGGTGCGCGGCAGCACCGGCGGCTCGCCCGGCTGGCCGCCCATCTGCATGTAGACGGTGACGCCGTCGCCCAGCATAGCGGCACCGGCGGTGCCGGCCGGCACGAATATCGAGGTCGCCATGGCCGCGCCGAGAACCAGAGAAATGATCCGCATCGTGTTTCCTCCTTTTTGTCGCATGAGCTTTCTCGCGCCTCTTCTCGGTGTCATTGCCGGGCTTGACCCGGCAATCCAGTCTGTCGGCCGGATCTCCTGGATCACCGGGTCAAGCCCGGTGATGACGTTCGAGTGTATGCCGACATCGAGTAACTCCCTCATCGATTGCCGAATCCCAGTCCCCGGAACCGCTCCGGCCGCTCCACCAGCATGTGCAGCACGACCGCGAGGACGAAGACGACGCCGATCACCATGTCCGCCACGTCGCCGCCGAGTCCCATCGCCACCATGCCGATCTGCAGCATGACGACGATCAGAAGCCCGATATAGCTGCCGACGATGGTGCCGGAGCCGCCGAAGATCGAGGTGCCGCCGATGAACACGGCGGCGATGACAACCAGGAGCGAGGTCTGCCCCTGGGTCGTCGTGAAGTTCTCCGTCTCCATCGTGAGGAACATGCCGGCAAGCCCGGCGAGTGCCCCCATCAGCGTGAACAGCTTCACCCGAGTCGCGCGCACGTCGATGCCGACGACCCGCGCCACATTGGCATTGTCGCCGATGAACAGCAGCGCCTCGCCGAAGCGGTGGCGGTTGAGGATGAACCAGAGCAACACCGCCAAGGCGAGCCCGACCAGCGCCTGGATCGGAATCCCGTCCGGCTTGCGCAGCACGACGTCCCCATTGAAGAAATGCGTGAACAGCCGTCCGGTGGTGATCTGCCAGAGATCGGTCTGGTTGAAGTCGCGCAAGGCAAACTGCCGGCCGGCGGCGAGGAACACGGCCATGCCGCGCCAGACGAAGGCCGTGGCCAGCGTGGCGATGATCGAGGGGATGCCGATGCGCGCCACCAGCAGCCCGTTGATGTAGCCGACGAACGCGCCGACGCCGAGGGCCGCGACGACGCCGACCCAGCAGAGCTGCGTCTGCAGCATGTGGATCTCGTCCGGCGTCTTTCCCGCGGCCAGCCAGCCCAGCCAGAACACGTTGTCGAACCGATAGAAGGCCGCGAAGATCAGGCTCGAGAGCGTCATCACCGAGGGGAACGACAGGTCGATCTCGCCCGCCGCGATCACCAGCGTTAGCCCCAGCGCGCAGATGATCTGCGGCTGATAGTTGATCAGCACGGATATGTAGGTGCGCCAGCCCAGGAAGGCGTTCGGCGCCAGGGCCATCAGCACGACCAGGATCGCAATCAGCACCAGCAGGATCGGCACGCCCTCGGTGCCGAGCAGCCGCGCCGCGAGCGGGCGCCGAGGCGCCGCGTGTCGGCGTGCAGTGCGGTTCGCGACCGATGTCATGTCGAGCGGCGCCGGGGTCGGCGGCCCGCGACGTCAAATGAACCGCCGAGGCGCAGAGACGCAGAGAGACCGCGCTTGTAGCGAAGGGCAGCAGCCAGTCGTCGCCGGTATTGTTGCGCGGGCGAAGGCCGCGCAGTCAAATCACTGGCGATTCGCCTCAGCTGGCGCCACACGCCGGCTATCTCTGCGTCTCTGTGTCTCTGCGGTGAACTCTTGCTCACGCCACCGCCTCCTTCTCGGCCTGCAGCGCCAGCAGATGGTCGGTCAGCTGGTGCAGGTCCATCTCGCCCTTCCTGATATCGCTGACGATCTCGCCGCGGTCGATCACCACCAGCCGGTCCGCCAGTTCGTGCACATGCGCCAGGTTGTGCTCGATATAGATGCAGGCGCGTCCGCTCGACCGGATGCGCTCGATGAAGTCCAGCACCTTGCGCACTTCCTTGAGGGCGAGCGCCACGGTCGGCTCGTCGAGCACGATCAGGTCGGCATCGAAATGCATGGCGCGTCCGATGGCGACACCCTGGCGCTCGCCGCCCGAGAGCTTGCTCACCGTCGAGTCCGCATCGATGCCGACGCCGCGGAAGCCGATCGTGTCGAGCAGGATCCGGTTGGCGATCTCCTTCTCCTTGCGCACGTCGATGAAGCCCCAGCGGTTGGTGATCTGGCGGCCGGCGAAGAAGTTGCGCCACAGCGGCTGCTTCTCGCCCAGCGACTTCTCCTGGTAGACCGTCTCGATGCGCATCGCATGCGCCCGGCGCACGGAGTACTCCGCCCAGGGGATCGGCTGGTCGCGGATATAGAGAAGGCCGCTGGTCGGCTTCAGCACGCCCGTGATGATCTTGATGAGCGTCGATTTCCCCGCCCCGTTGTCGCCGACGAGGCCCACGATCTCGTTGCGGCCGACCGCGAAGTCGACGTTGCGCAGCGCGACGACGTTGCCGAACGCCATCGACACGTCCGCGAGCCGCACCGCATGCGCGTAGCCCTGGCCGGCGGTCATCGCCGCATCTTCGCTGCCGCGGTCGTACCGCACTCGCCGTGGATCATGTGATGACGCCTCCCGGAAGTCCGCGGCGGTTTCTTATATATCTGATTTATCAGACCTGCGAGCCGTACGCCAAGCGGCCAGTTTCCGGCCGGCGAGCGGTCGCTTGCAGGTGCAGGCCCGCCGATGCGGGAGGCGCACGCCGGCTACTGCAGGAGGACCGGGTGCCCGAACTGTTCCAGCAGGTAGTCGGCGGCGTCCGCGGCCTTGATGACCGACTTGGCGTCGCGCCCCGCGGCCTTGAGACGGCGCATGAACTCCTTGCGCAGGGCCTTGTTCATTTCCGCGATCTTCGCGCGGTCCTCCTCGCTGAGCGGACCGCCGCCGCCGTGGATGTCGCTGTCGAGCAGCACGATGCCGGCCATCGCCCGGGCCGCCAGGTCGACATGATCCTTGCCGAAGAGGAACATGAAGAAGGTCGGCAGCGCATTGTGGTTGGCGGTGCTGCGCCGCACCGTCACCTGCACGGCGTTCGCCACCGGGCCATTGGGCGTGAAGGTCCGCGTCTCGGCGTACCAGGTGCCGACGACGATGTCGCTGTCCGCCAGCACCTCGCCGTTCTGCGCCTGCGGCATGTTCTTCTCCGCATAGTCCTTGGCCTTGGCGCGCGCCTTGTGCGTGTCCGGCAGCGCGCTGGCGGCCGCCAGCGCGGCGGCGTCGGCGGTCGCCTCCAGCTGGGTGCGCACGGCCGATTGCTGGCCGAGGTCGACGGCGAGGGCGGCAAATCCCAGGATCACCGTCAGGCACAACCCGACGATGGGCAGCACGCTGCCGCGCTCGTCGCTGGCGAAACGCCGCACCGCGCTCGCCACGGTCATTCCATCAGCATGTGGAATTCGGCCTTGAGCTGGCCGCCCATGCCGAAGCCGACGAGGTCGAGCAGCGCGGCCTGCCGCATCGGCACGGTGATGGTGACGCTGACGTCGTGATCGGGCGGCCGCGGCAGCGCGGCCACGGCGGCGAACGGGGCCGACCAGTCCGCCAAGAGCGCCCGCGCATGCGCCTCGGCGGCGGCCTCCGACTTCAGGTCGCCGACCGCGAGCCGCCGGGCGGTGTCGCGGGCGGCGTCGTTCATGCGGGTCTGCACGAGGAAGAGCGAGCCGTACTGGATGACGCCGAGGAGGAGCATGACCAGCAGCGGCAACACCAGCGCGAACTCGACCGCGCTGGCGCCGCGCTCGTCGCGCCACAACGCCGCCAGGGTCGCGGGGCGTCCTCGACGCCCGGCCGATGTCTGCCGAGTCCACATGCCGCTGCTCCACCGACTGCGGATTAGACGGCAGGAGGCTTAAGGCGCCGTGATGAAACACGGTTAATGCGGGCGCGGCGGAGCCGCAAAAGGCCACCGACGGCCCTGCCACGCTCCTGACAAGACGCTGTCAGGAGGGAGTTGCTATCTATGTCGCATCGACAATCGGTGTCGTGGCCGGTCTCCCGGCGAAGCGCCTCCGCACGGCTCGTGCAGGGGGCCTCGCCGCTACCGGCCGCACGGCACCCCAGCGAGGGAGTCATCGGCATGATCGCGTCCCAGTTCCTGTTCATGGCCGAGTATTTCGGCCGTCTCGATCCACGCTGGCGCTCGCTTCGGGCGAGGTCGGCATCGGTGCTGCGGCGCCTCGGCGCCGGCCTTGGGCGGCGGCCGTATCCGCCGCTGCCGCCGCTCAGCGCGCACCTCTATCGCGACATCGGCATCGAGGTGCCGCCGAAGCGGGAGGACCCGTTCTGGCATTGGTAGCTGCGGGCGGGAGCAGTAACACGAATCTCGCCCTTGCATGATGGCCCGCCGAGCGCAGAATCCGGGGATGCGTCGCGCCGATCGTCTCTTCTCGATCATCCAGATCCTGCGCCGGCGGCGGCTGGCGACGGCCAGCAAGCTGTCGAGCGAGCTCGAGGTCTCCGAGCGCACGATCTACCGCGACATCGCCGACCTCGTCGCCTCCGGCGTGCCGATCGACGGCGAGGCGGGCGTCGGCTACATCCTGCGCGAGGGGCACGACCTGCCGCCGCTGATGTTCACGCCCGCCGAGATCGAGGCGCTCGTGCTCGGCGCCCGCATCGTCGCCAAGTGGAGCGACGAGGAGCTGGCGCGCACCGCCGCCGACGCGCTCGCCAAGATCGCCGCCGTGCTGCCCGACCGGTTGCGCGACCAGATCGGGCAGATCGCGCTCTACGCGCCCGACAACCATTCGCGCGCGCCGCTGCCGCGCGAGTTCGCGCAGCTGCGGGCGGCGCTCCGCGACCATCGCAAGATCCGTTTCTCCTACGCCAACGCCGAGGGCGAGATGACCCAGCGCACGGTGCGCCCGTTGGCCTTCCTCTTCTACGGCGCCGTCTGGCTGATGCTCGCCTGGTGCGAACTGCGGCTCGACTTCCGCTCGTTCCGCCTCGACCGCATGTCCGATATCGACATCGCCGAGCCTTTCCAGGCCGAGCGCGGCAAGACGCTGCCCGACTACATCCGCCAGTCGGACGGTCGCGGCGGCCTGCAGGTCTGGCTCTCCTGACGCCGCCGCGTGACCGCCCCCGCCGTGGCGGGTGGTCGCATCCTCTCCGGGTCGATTTCGCGCGCGTTCTGCGTCATGATCGCGGTCATCGCGCTGGTCGACAGGAGGCGGCGGGACATGATCCGAGTCGGGATCGGCGGCTGGACCTATGCGCCGTGGCGCGGCACGTTCTATCCGGCCGACCTCAAGCAGGCCGACGAACTCGGCTATGCGAGCCGCCGCCTCACCACGATCGAGATCAACGGCACGTTCTACCGCACGCAGTCGGCCGCGAGCTTCCGCAAGTGGCGCGACGCGACGCCGGACCATTTCGTGTTCTCGGTGAAGGGCCACCGCAACATCGTCAACAGCCGCAAGCTCGCCGAAGCCGGCGAGGGCATCGACTGGTTCTTCAAGAGCGGCGTCCTCGAGCTCGGCGAGAAGCTCGGGCCCATCCTCTGGCAGTTCGCGCCGTTCCGGAAATTCAATGCGGAGGACGTCGCGGCCTTCCTCAAGCTGCTGCCGCGCCAGGCCGGCGGACGCGACCTGGCGCATGTCCTGGAGGTCCGCCACGACAGCTTTCGCGTCCCCGAGTTCGTGGCGCTGCTGCGCGCGCACGATGCGGCGCTGGCCTATGCCGACTCGGACGACTATCCGGCCATCGCCGACGTCACCGGAAGCGTCGTCTATGCCCGGCTGCAGCGGACGACGGAGGAGAACGACACCGGCTATGCCAGTGCCGACCTCGACCGCTGGGCGGCCCGCGCCCGGCTCTGGGAAGCCGGCGGCACGCCGGAAGACCTGCCGCAGGTCGACGGCACGGCGGCGCCGAAGGCGAAGCGGGACGTCTTCATCTACATGATCAGCGGCGCCAAGACCCGCGCGCCGGCCGCCGCCCTGGCGCTCATCGAGCGGCTCAAAGCCTCATAATAAGCGGTCAGAGCACGGTGGGCGTGGGGCGGTTGTGTGCTGTTGCGGCAGCCCCAACCTCAGGCTGCCATCTCCAGAGCGCGCCGGAGGGACGCTTGGTGGCGGGTGACGAAGGCGTCGCGTTCGGCGATGACGGTCGCCAGCGTCTGCTCGCATTGAGCACGAAGCGCTTGGGCGTCCGGTTCGCGGCCGGCGCCAGTGTCATGCAGATCGGCGACTGCTTCGACCATGGCGAACAAGCCCTCGTTGCTCGCGCGGGTATGACGACGCAGCAAAGCCTCGTAGGCATCGATGTCGGCCAAACGCGGGAAGAGCTGGCGAAGCACCGACACCTCGGTATGTGCCCATTCGAGCTGCATTGTCAGTGCGCGCGGGCCGTGCACCCATCCGGTGATATCCATGACCCGCGCCAGTGTGTCGTAGAAGGCGTTCAGGCGCGGGTCGAGAAAGTCATAGTCCGGGGCGCAGACGTCGCCCTTGAGTCGGCCGGCCGCCTCAAGGGTCTCCTTGATCGGGGTCCCATCATAGGGGAGCATCTTGCAGAAGGTCGCTGGCGCGCAACCGTCGCCGACGATCTCGCGCAAGAAGGCGATGTTGCTCCGCACGGACTCAAAGGTGCTGGATGGATCCAGCAACATGAAGCCAAACTCGAAGCGGAGACCGATCTCTTTGAGCGTCCGTACCGCCTCGAGATTCTGCTCGACGGTGATCTGTTTGTTCAGGGTAATCAGGCCTTCCTCGGTCCCCGATTCCAGGCCCATGTAGACCGTGTAGAGGCCGGCGCCGCGCATGCGCGAGAGAAGCTCGCGCTCGACCGCATCCGCGCGACAGTTGACCTTCCAAATAATCTTATCGGCCAGGCCACTTGCGTGCAGCTCGTCAACGAGTTGACCGGCCCAGTTCCGCCATTTTGGGCCGAACAAGGGGAAATCGTCGTCCTGGAACAGAAAAATGCTGACGCCGCGCTCCTCGTTCAGCATCCGCATTTCCCGCACGACTTCGACGGGGCGTCGGAGGCGCACGACCTTGCCGGGCGCGGTGCGATAGAAGGTGTGGATCGAACAGAACGAACAGGTGCGCGCGCAACCTCGGCTGGCCAGGATGGGCATGGCCTTGCGTCCGAGAATGACCAATGGGTCAAAATCGCGATCGGGGAAGGGCAGGGCATCGAGATCGGGCGCGAGAGGCCGAGGTTCATTTGCCACGACAGCGCCGTCAGCCCGATGGACCAGCCCTTGGATCGCCCGCCAGTCCTCGCCTGCCGCTAAAGCCTGGACTAATTCCAGGAGCGTGGTCTCGCCCTCGAAGCGCACGACGCTATCGAGTTCCGGCACGGCCCGGAGGGTCTGCTCGAAGCTTAAGGTCGGATAGTGGCCGCCCATGGTGAAGTGGCAATCGACGCCGTGTCGGCGCAGCCCGGCCATCAACGCCCCGTAGCGGCGAATGTAGAACTGAAATATCAGCGAGAAGCCGACCAGGATCGGGTCGGCGGCCACAACCGCCTCCCGGATCTGTTCCGGCGGCGCTTCGATGTCGAGCACATCGACGGTGAAACCCGCTCCCCTAAGGACGGCGGAGAGGTAGCCGAGGCCAAGATTGCCCATCTTCTGGAAGCCGATGAGCACAACTCTCCGCCCGCGCCCGACGCGCCCACGCGCCGGTCGCGGCCCAAGTTCGGAACCCATCACCGCACCTCCCGGACCTACAATCGCTTCGATCAGATCGGGTAGAAGATGGCGGAGCCGACCGTCATCAGTGACCGATAATCTTTGCTGCCCCCTCGACAGCCTTCATCTGCGCGGCCAGTGTTTCGCGAACTAACTGAATCTGGAGTTTCGCTGCGGCATTCTTGTCGGCTTGCTCGATGATACGCCACACCGCCGGGTCGAAAATCCACGATGGATTGAAACGGAATGTCTCGTCCATATCGACCTCCGCAAGTTACTGCCTGAAATCCCGACTACCATTTCACAGGTTCCGCGGGGCGGGCGATCACAACCGTGTGATTGCCCGCAGAACTGCGGTTGTGGATGCCGTGCCCGCCGGCGCCAATGAGACCGACGCGACGCCCGGACAGGCGACGATCGCGTGGGCACCGGGAAACCGCGTGCTGCCCATCATCGGCAGCGAGTCGGCGCAGCTGGCCGACGATCGCGGCGTCGCCCAGCTTGTGCTGACGGCACAGCAGGTCGCGCGACTGGACGCAGCGAGCGCCGCACCGGCTCTAGAAGCCGATGTCGACCCCCAGGCCCGCGGCGACGCCGTGATAGTCCGGCCCGGCGGCATCGCGGCTGCGGTAGTCGGAGTACTCGATCATGCCGTCGATCGATAGGCCGTCGGCGAGATCGTGGGAGACTGTCAGCGAAAAGATATCGTGGTCGGCATTGAACGGTCCGACGCCGTCGGCGCCGACGGCCTTCTCATAGTCGCCGCGCGTCCAACCGAACCCGACCGACCAGTCGTCCCACTCGTAGGTGGCGCCGGCGCCGTAGACCCATTGGTCGGCGTTCGCGGTGCCGAAATTGTGCCGCCGCTCCGTGGCGACGCCGATCGTAAAGTCGGCATAGGTCACCTGCGCGTAGGCGTTGTAGCTGCGGGCGCGGTCGACGTTGTTGGGATTGGCTTCCTTGCGGAAGCTTTGCGTCGTGCCGCCGCCGACGACGAGGTTCACATCGTTGAAATCGTGCTCGAACGTGGCGGCGACCGAAAGGTTCTCCGAATTCTGGTCGGCGTCGTTCTTCAGGCGCGTCCCGGCGCCGGCGAGCGTATTGCGGGTGTCTTCGCTGTTGTCCGGCGTGAACGAGGCGGCGAACTGGAAGCCGCCGAACTTGGGGCTGAAGTAGACCACCTTGGTCGAGTTGTCGTCGAGTCCGTAGCAGGTCCCGTTGGTCGCGGCGTAGCCGGCGATGCCGGCATTCGAGAAATTGAAGTCGGGGCTGTCGGCCCCGAACAAGTCCGAGGCGCTCGGCACGAGATAGCAGAGCTGTGCGTAGGCCTCCTCCAGGTCGCCGAAGCGCACCTCGCCGAAGCCGCCCTTGAAGTAGGCGTAGACCTTGTCGATCTGGTCGTCGCTATCGGTCTGCCCCTCCATCTCGATGGCGGCGCCGACGGTCAGGCCGTTGCTCAGCGTGGTCTCGCCCGAGAAATGGACCTCGACGTCCTGCTTGAAGACGACGTTGCGGAGGTCGCCGCCGTGGACGCCCGACGCGGCGCTGAAATCCTCGCCGAGGACGACGCCCGCCGCGCCCATGTAGTGGCCGCTCAGCTCGAGCTTGATCCCATCGTCCCCGGCCGCGGTGCCGGCGATCGCGCCGACGGCGACGAGAGCCGTCGAGCCCAGCAGGATCCTTTGCATCGGTGCGCCCCCTTCTTCCCCCTGCAGGTCCGGCGCGCGGCCCTCGAGAGTCCGGCGGGTAGGTACCGGGCCCCTCGCGTCACGCGCAGCGACATTCGAACGCGTCGCTCTTTTCGGCTCCTCGATCTTCTCTGGAGGATGCCACGGGTCGCGGGCGATTCGTAATGGTGTCGACCTATGCCTTGCCCGTCGCATGCCACGGAGTGCGGGGCGCAGGGCGCGCGCCATGCGGCGGCTGTACGCCGGGGCTGGCCCTGTGTAGCTTGGCTCTCGCGGGCTCCAGCGCCCTCCTCCGCATGGGGAGGTTTGGTTATGCGACGCGTGTTCCTGGCTTCGATCATCCTCGTGGCGGCGAGCCTTGCGTGCGCGGCCGTGGAAAAATGCGCTTCTGGAACCTGACGGCCGAGACGATCGACGAGCTCTATTTGGCCCCCGCGGGCACCGAGCAGTGGGGTCCCAACCAGTGCCTCAACGACAACGACAAGTCGGTCGATGCCGACGAACGGCTCGACCTGAAGGACGTCAAGCCCGGCAGGTACGATATGAAGCTGGTCGACTCCAAGGGCCGCCATTGCCTGGTGAAGGTTGTCGAGGTAAAGGCCGGGGGCAAATACGCCTTCTCGATCGCCGAGAAGCAGCTGACGGATTGCACGCAGTAGCCGACGGAGGGTGCGACGTTGCGATACACACTGCTTGCCCCGGTCTTAGCAAGTGCCGCCCTCCTTGTCGCTGCGGGATCGATCCGTCCGGCATCCGCCGAGACCATCTATGTGACGAATGAGAAGGGCAATTCCGTCAGCGTTATCGACGGCCAGTCCCTCGAGGTGATCAAGACCATTCAAGTCGGCGACCGCCCGCGCGGGTTCGTCATGTCCCTCGACCACAAGACGCTCTACATCTGCGCCAGCGACAGCGACGAGATCGAGGCCATCGATCTCGGCACCGACAAGGTCTCGCCGCTCGTCAGCATCTCCGACCCGGAGCGGCTCGACATCAGCCCCGACGGCAAGTCCCTCTTCGTCTCCAACGAAGACGACAACATGGTGTCGATCATCGACATCCAGGGACAGCGAATCGTCGACCAGATCCCCGTCGGCGTCGAGCCCGAAGGCATGGGCGTCAGCCCGGACGGCAAATACGTCGTCAACACGTCCGAGACGACGAACATGGCGCATGTCATCGACATCGCCCAGAAGAAGATCGTCGCCAACGTGCTGGTCGATCCGCGGCCGCGCGTCGCCGTCTGGAAGAAGGACGGCTCGCAGTTCTGGGTCTCCTCCGAGATCGGCGGCACGGTCAGCGTCATCGATGCGGCCACGTTCAAGGTGCTGAAGAAGATCTCCTTCGCCGTGCAGGGATTGAACCAGGAGGCGATCCAGGGCGAGGGCATCGCGTTCACGCCCGACGAGAAGACGGCGTTCGTCGCCCTCGGGCCTGCCAACCGCGTCGCCGTCGTCGACGCGCAGACCTACGAGGTGAAGGACTACATCCTGGTCGGGCAGCGGGTCTGGAACATCACCATGGATTCGACGGGCGCCCGGCTCTATTCGGCCAACGGCCTCAGCAACGACGTCACCGTGATCGACGTCGCCAGCCTGCAGCCCATCAAATCCATCCCCGTCGGCGAGGAGCCCTGGGGCGCCGCCGTCCGGCCTTGAGCCGGATGGTATCACGCATGTTGCGTTAGGTTGTTTTCACGCATTGCGTTTTGCGATTTCGCTCCGGCCGCGGCTTAGCGGCAGGCGAAGAGGGCGTAGTTGGCGCCCTGGTCCTGCCTGACCCGCTGCAGGTGCGACTGCCGCCCGTATTTCTGCTGGCAATAGGCGGCGGCCTGGTTCGTCACCTCGGCGAGCCCGTCGCCGTGGGGATCGCCGTCATAGCGGTAAGTGACGGTCGGCGTCTCCTCCAGGACCGACGACGGCGGCGGTCCGGAATTGCCGCAGGCGGCGAGAACCAACGCGGCGGCGCTGCATGCCAGAGCCCGCTTCCCCATGCCTCACCTCTCTTGTGCGCCCGTCCGTATCATGCCGCGGCGGAGCGGCCGTCGACGACCTCGAAATCGTGCGTGATCGTCGCGGTCTTGCCGAGCATGATCGAGGCCGAGCAGTACTTCTCGGCCGACAGCTGGATGGCTCGCTCGACCTTAGCGGGATCGAGTCCGCGGCCCTTGACGATGAAGTGCACGTGGATGCGCGTGAACACCTTGGGCTCGGCCGGTGCCCGCTCGGCCTCCAGCTCGGCGATGCAGTCATCGACCGGCTCGCGTGACTTCTCGAGGATGTGGACGACGTCATAGGCCGTGCAGCCGCCCATGCCCATGAGCACCAGCTCCATCGGGCTCGGGCACAGGCTGCGGCCCTCCGGCCCGCCGCCGCTGCCGACCGCGATGGCGTGGCCGCTGCCGGACTCGGCCATGAAGAGGCGGTCCTGCACCCAGGTGATCTTGGCCTTCATGTCTTGTCTCCGCTTCCGATATTACGCGAACAGGCCTTGCAGCCGCTCGCACAGCCGGCCGATGTCCGCGGCGTCGTGATAGAGCCCGAAGCCGAAGCGCAGCCGGTCGCTGCGATGGTCGGTGACGATGTTCGCCTCGAGTAGCCGCCGGTGCAGCATACCGGCATCGGGCGTGCGAAAGGTCAGGAAGTTTCCGCGGCTGCCCTCCGCGATCGGCACGACCAGCTGGCCCGGATGCAGCGCCGCGAGACTGAGGCCGGCAAGCCGGTCGATGAAGTCGCGCTGGAGTCCCAGCGCATGCGCGTGGATCATCGCCACGGTAATGCCGAGGCTCTCGAGCCAGTCGAGCGCCGCGTTCAGCCGGTAGAGGCCGACCGGATCGAAGGTGGCGCCGAGGAAGCCGGCCCCGCCGGGGGCGTAGTCGACGGTCGCGGCGGCGTCCGACTCCAGGGTCCCGAAGCTGGCGAACCAGCCGGTGTCGCGCGGCCGGTAGCGCCGGTCCGCAGGTACGTGGATGAAGCAAGCGCCTTCCCCGGCCATCGCGTATTTGTAGCCGCCGGCGATGTAGAAGGCGCGCCCGGCGATCGCCGCGAGGTCGGTCGGCAGGGCCATGAACCCGTGGTAGCCGTCGACCGTCACGATCGTCCCGGCGTCGGCTACGGCACGCACGAGGGCTGCGACGTCGGGAATGGCGTAGCCGGAGTTGAAGAACACCTGGCTGAAGAAGACGAGATCGTGGCCGCCGCGGCCGGCCGCCTCGATGAACCGGCGGCCGAAACTTGCGGTTGGCTCGACCGGCACGCGCGTCACCTCGGCGAGCGCCTCCTCCTCGAGGCGCTCCACCTGCCGCGTGAAGCTGTGGAACTCCGAGTCGGTCGTCAGGATGCGGGCCGGCTTTTCCGGCGGCAGCAGCGACAGCAGGCGCAGGACGAAGCCGTGCGTGTTCGGCCCAAAGGCGAGACTCGACGGATCGGCCAGGTTCAGGACGCGGGCGACATGCCGCTGCGCCGCCGGCACGACCTCGCCGAAGACCTTGTCCCACTTGCGGTCGGCGAGGCGGGCGGCATCCCGCCAGCATGCCTCCTGGGCCCGCAGCGTCGCGTCGGGCCAGAAATGGTGGCTGTGGGCGGCGACATGCAGGCGCGCGGGATCGGCGTCGAGGAATTGCCGGAAGTGATCCTTGTAGCTCACGGCTGCGGCGGCTCGGCGTAGCGATAGCCCATGGCCCGCCGCACGTCGGGCGGCAGCACCGGCAGGCGCGAGCGCGGGATGAGGAAGGTCGAGAGCGCGAAGAGGTCGCCGAACACGCGGTGCTGCTCGGCCGTCCGCCTGAGATAGTCGTGCCCCGACGAGCCGCCGGTCCCGATCTTGAGACCGATCATCCGCTGCACCATGAGGGCATGGCGGTAGCGCCACGTCGTGAGCTGCTCGTCGACGTCCATGAGCAGGCTGAGCAGGCGGAACGGCAGCTGCAGCACCGGCTCGTCGCGGTAGAGGTTGACGAAGAGGGCCGCCTGCAGCGCGCGCGCCGACATGCGCCAGTGACCCTCGGCCTGCAGCTTCCGGTGCGCCGCCTCGTCGAACAGGGCATCGAAGCTGGCCCGCGCCGCCGCCAGGGACTGCAGCTCCGCCTGGCGCTCGGCCCCGCCGAGGCCGCGGCGGGCGCGCACCATGGCGGCGTCGCCGTCGAGCATCTCCTGCACGGCGCGGCGATAGGCATCGCGGAAACTGTAGCTGCCCATGTCGATGAAGGGCGTGCGCGCCAGCCAGCGTTCGACCTGGTCGGCGACCGACGGCATCTCCGCGGCCTCGGCAAGCTGCGCGCGGTCGGCCGGCGGGAGGTTGGCATCGTGCGGCCGCCCCTCGATCGTGAGCCGGTTCGCGACCTTGAGGCCCAGGCGCGTCTCCAGCAGGCGGAACTGCAGGCTCTGCGAGCCCGAGGCCGGGAACAGCAGGTCGCGAAAGTCGAGGAAATCGAGCGGCGTCATGGTCTCGAGCACCGCCAGCTGCTGGATCAGCAGCCGCAGGATCTCGCCGATGCGGCCGAGGCCGTGCACCACGCTGCCGATGGCGCGGTCGTCGACGACGTCGCCGGCGAAGACGCCCTGCACATGGTCGAGCTCGAACAGGATCTGCTTAAACCAGAGCTCGTAGGCCTGATGGACGATGATGAAGAGCATCTCGTCATGGGCCGGACGCCCGTGCCTGGCGCTCTCGCATTGCTGGCAGGCGAGCAGGGTGTCGAGCCGCAGGTAGTCGCGATAGTTCAACCCAGTCGCGCTTCGGGCCATGGCTTCTTCCTCGACGACGCCAACCTGCGCCCCACGATGGATTGCCCGCGCCGGGGCGGCAAGACAATATGCAGACGGCAACTGCGTCGGGGGGACTGACGATGGACATGACGGTGCTGCGGGCCCGCGCCGGCGTCGCGCTGCGGCTGCGCCCCGGGCAACGGCTGCAGATCGTCAACACGCACGGCACGCAGGTCGTCGACTGCTGGGCGCTCAATCCCGCCGATCTCAGCGAGCACATGTCGATGCCGCATTCGCGGAACCAGTGGTATCGCCTGGTGCCGCGTCCGGGCGACCTGCTGGTGACGAACCTGCGCAACCCGATCCTGCGGTTCGTCGAGGATACTTCGCCGGGCGTGCACGACACGCTGATCCCCTGCTGCGATCTCGTCCGCTATGGCCAGCTCGGCATCAAGGGCCACTACGCGAGCTGCGCCGAGAATTTCTCGCTCGCCCTGCGGGCCATCGCGATCGAACCGCTGCCGCCGCCAGCGCCGCTCAACCTGTTCATGAACGTGCCCATCAAGGCGAACGGCGCGCTCGCCGTCGCGCCGCCGGACAGCAAGCCGGGCGACTACGTCGTCTTCGAGGCGCAGATGGATTGCCTCGTCGTGCTGTCCGCCTGTCCGCACGACATTTTCCCCGTCAACGGCGCCGACTGCACCCCGAAGGACGTCGCCTACAGAGTGCTGCCGGTCGCGTAAGCGCCAAGCGGCGACCCGCATCTCGCCATTTGAAGCGGCTGTAGCCCGGCCTGCGGGCGGTCGTGCCGCGCGCGTGCAGGTCGCCCGAGTACGGCGCAATCGACTCGGTTTCTGCGCCATCTTTCCTAAAAGAAGTCTCCAATTTTAGCTCATCTGAGACAGTAAACGACTTGTTAATCCTTGCTCGTCAATAACGTGTTTATTCACCTTCACGAATCATTACTTCAATTCTTCCTTAATTACTGAGAGGGCGATCATGATACAGATTCCGTTTCAGGATTTCACGCCGTCACGAATTCTTTATGTT
>JBKOWC010000171.1:0-7101 GCA_046724215.1 Pseudomonadota bacterium
GATGCGCAGGCGCTCGCCGCTGTGGGGATCGGGCCAGCGCGCGATGTCGCCGGCGGCGTAGATGCCGGGCGCGCTCGTCGCCAGGTATTCGTCTGTCACGACGCCCTTGTCGGTCGCGAGGCCGGCCGCTTCGGCGAGCGCCGTCGCCGGCCGCACGCCGACGCCGATGACGACGAGGTCGGCGGCGAGGGACGCGCCGCCGCTGAGGCGCGCGGTCCTGCCATCGATCTTCGCGACGGTCTCGCCGAGATGGAAGACGACGCCGTTCTTCTCGTGCAGGCGCCGGATGACGTCGCCGATCTCCGGCCCCATGACGCGCTCGAGCGGGCGCGCCTCGGGCGCCACCACATGCACCTCGAGCTTGCGCGCGCGCAGGGAGGCCGCGACCTCGAGCCCGATGAAGCTGCCGCCGATGACGATGGCGCGCTTGGCGTCGGCCGCCGCGGCGACGATGGCGCGGCTGTCGGCGAGAGTGCGCAGATAGTGCACGGGCATCGCCGCGCTGCCGGGCAGGTCGAGGCGCGCGGGCTCGGCGCCGGTCGCGAGCAGGAGCG
This sequence comes from Pseudomonadota bacterium, assembly GCA_046724215.1. GTDB lineage: Bacteria > Pseudomonadota > Alphaproteobacteria > Dongiales > Dongiaceae > JBKOWC01. The sequence goes on from JBKOWC010000171.1 coordinate 555, forward strand.
CGCCATAGCCGACCGCCGTGCCGTCGGCGAGGGTGACGCGCCGGTTGCGCGGATCGATCGCCTGCACGCGCGCGCCCAGTCGCAGGTCGATCTGGCGGTTGGCGTAGAACTTCGGCGACTTCAGGGGGATCCAGGACTCCTGCGCCGTGCCCGCGAGATAGTCCTTCGACAGGTTGGGGCGGTCGCAGGGCGGATCGGCGTCGGCGCTGAGCAGGACGACGGGGCGGTCGTAGCCCTCGCGGCGCAGCATCTCCGCCGCGGCGAAGCCGGCCGCGCCGCCGCCGACGATGACGACGGACTCGGGCCAGGCGCGCTTGTCGGCATCGGCGGGCGCCGGCTTGGGCGAGGCGGTGAGCTTCTCGCGCACGAAGACGCGGTCACCCTGGCGCTGGATGCGCCAGCGCGGCAGCGGATCGAAGGCGGGCGCGCGCAAGGCCGCGCCGGTGCGCAAGGAGAAGCAGGCATGGTGCAGCGGACAGCGCACGGTATCGCCGACCATGAGGCCGTCGGCGAGCGGCCCATGATAGTGCGTGCAGAGCGCGCCGACGGCGAAGATCTCGCCACCGCGCCGCGCCAGCAGCACCGCGTCGCCGCCGACATGGCCCTGCAGCAGGGCGCCGTCAGCGAGATCGTCGAATGGGACCCCGGCGGCGAGGTCGGGACCCGACGGCTTGGCGTCTTCGCTCATGGCGGGCCTCCCGGGTGCGCGGCGTCGGCAGCTTAGACGGCTGCTTAGATAGATGGAGCGTCATGGTGCAGCTTCCACGTTCAGCGGCGCGACGCAAGCCCTTGTAGGGCGGGTCTCAGACCCGCCCACCGTACCGGGCCAAAATCTGGCGGGTCTTCATCTCGCGGCTCCGCCGCAAGGGCGGGTCTAAGACCCGCCCCTACATGACGTGTTGCGGCCGCAAGCGCGATGGCCCCCCGAGGGGCGGGGGAAATGTTCATGTTCAATCGTCCGCGTCCGGCGCGCAGGGCCAGCCGGGGGGCGGTGCCAGGCCGGCGGGGAGGCGCGTCGAGGCGTCGCCGCAGGTGTGCTTCAGCTGGTCCTGCTCGAGGCCGACGGCCGTCGAGAGGTCGGCGCCGCGCAGGTCGGCGCGGTCGAAGATGGCGTCGGTCAGGTCGGCCTTGGCGAAGACGGCGTGGCGGAGGTCCGACCGCATGAGATAGGCGTCGATCAGCTTGGCGTTGCTGAGATCGGCGTCGGTCAGCACGGCCCGGATGAGCTCGGCCTTGGAAAGATCGGCGCCGGCGAGGTTCGCCTTGGCGAGCGTGGCGCGCGGCAGCTCCGCCTTGACGAGCACGGCGCCGCTCAGGTTCGCGCCCTCGAAGTGCGAGCGGTCGAGCGAGGCCTTCGTCAGGTTGGCGCCGGACAGGTCGGCCGCGTCGAAGCGCGCGCGCATGAGGTTGGCCTCGTTCGCCCTGACGCCGGCGAGCCGCGTCTTGCGCAGGTCGCTGCCGCTGAGATCGGCGCGGCTGAAGTCGGCGCCGCTGAGGTCGTCGCCGCCGAGGTTGAGACGCGCCTTGTCGCACTGCGACCAATCCACGTTCGCCTGCGGCCGGTCATCGCACGAGGCGTAGCCGCGACCCGCCGCGAGCATCAGCAGCAGCGCCAGCGCCGCGCCGGCCGCGCCCCGGCTTCTGCGTTTCATGCTCCACCCTCCCGCCGTCAGCCCCGACCGCAGCATACCATACACAAGGGCACGATGCCGGATCCTAGCCGTGCTTCTCGCCCCATCGGTAGAGAGCCTGCAGGACCGGACCGAGGGCCTTGCCCTTATCGGTGAGAAAATATTCGAGCCGCGGCGGATGCTGCTCGTAGAGGCGGCTGCCGATCACCTTCTTCTCCTCCAGCAGCTTGAGGCGGGCCGACAGCGTGTTGGGCGCGATCCCCGGCAGCCGGCGCTCCATCTCCTGGAAGCGCAGCGGGCCGGTGCGCAGCAGGTCGCGCATGATCAGCAGCGACCACTTCTCGCCGACGATGTCGAGCGCCCGCGCGACCGGGCAGGCCTGGCCGTAGCTCTGTGCCATCGACGCAATCTAGGCAGGCGGCGAACTTGTCGCAAGTGACTTGCTATTTACAAGTCACTATCGCGTGCATAGCTGCCATGCAATGTGCAGCATTGCCGGGAGGACGCCGCCATGAATCCGCCGCCCTATCTCTGGACCTTCATCCTGTTCGCCAATGTCGCCATCGTGTTCCTCGTGCTGACCGGCGTCGGTGCCGCACTCGCCGCTGCCGGCCAGGCGCCGGAGTCCGTGCGGCGGCGGGTCTGGGCCACCGGCCTGCTGTTGTTCGGCTGGCTGATCCTGGCGGCCGTGCTGGGCGCGGCCGAGCTGTTCCGGCCGCACCCGGACCGCGCCGGCTTCGCCATCGTGCTGGCGATCCTGCTTCCGATCGTGGCCGGCGCTCTGCTCATCCGCGGCTCGGCGGCGGTGCGCGACATCCTCCGCGCAGTGCCGCAGAGCTGGCTCGTCGGCGTCCAGGCCTATCGCGGCCTCGGCACGATCTTTCTCGTTTTGCTCGGCGTCGGGCTCCTGCCACCCGAATTCGCGCTGCCGGCCGGCTTCGGCGACGCCTTTGTCGGCCTCGCCGCGATCCCCGTGGCCGTCTACTATGGCGCCGGCGCGCCGCAGCGCGGCCCGCTGGTCGTGCTGTGGAACGTCCTCGGCATCGCCGACCTCGTGATTGCCGTCGGCACCGGCTTCCTGAGCTCGCCCTCGCCGCTGCAGCAGTTCGCCTTCGCCGATCCCAATGTCATCGTCGGCGCCTACCCGCTGGTCCTGATCCCGGTCTTCGCCGTGCCGCTATCGATCGTCCTGCATATCGCCTCCCTGACGAAGCTGGCCTGGGCCCGCGAGGGAGAGCTTGCGGCGGCGCGCTCCTGACAACGTGATGTCAGGAGCGCCGGGCGGCGGCGGCGCGGCTGTTGATGAAGGGCGTGGCCGTACCTAGATAGGAGACTAATTCAGTCGGCTTTATTTCCACGCGAGGATTTTCCATGGGTGAGACGGGGAGCGCGGCGTCGCGGGCGCTGGTCGAGCGCGCCGCCGAATGGCTGATGGCGCAGGCGTTGCGGGACGCCGATCTCGAGACCGTCGTGCGCGGGGCGTGCGAGCGGCTGCATGCCGCCGGCGTGCCGATCGCGCGCGTGCAGCTGTCTTTCTCGATGCTGCACCCGCTCTACCGCGGCGTCGGCTATACGTGGCGGCGCGGACAGGGCCTGCAGGTCGACGCCTACCGGCACACGGCAAGCACGACAACCGACCGCTACCTCAAGAGCCCCTTCTATCACCTGAAACGCCATAACCTCGATCACCTGCGCCGCCGGCTCGACACCGGCGGGGCGGCCGAGTTCCCGATCTTCGACGACCTGCGCAAGGAGGGGCTGACCGACTACCTCGCCTTCGCCAGCAGCTTCGAGATGGGCAAGGGGCAGGGGATGCTCGGCTCGCAGGGGATGCTCGGCTCCTGGTCGACCGACCAGCGCGGCGGCTTCACCGACAGCGAGATCGAGGCGCTGCTCGCCATCCAGGACGAGCTCGCCGTCGCCTGCAAGATGGCGGCGCGCGACGGCGTGGCGAAGAGCGCGCTTTCCACCTATCTCGGCGGCAAGGCCGGCGAGAGCGTGCTGTCGGGCCAGATCAAGCGCGGCGACGGCGAGACGATTCGCGCCGCCATCGTCTGGGGCGACCTCCGCAACTCGACGCAGATGGCCGAGCTCGGACGGCAGACCTACATCGACAACCTCAACGGCTTCTTCGACGCCACCGCCGGCGCCGTCGCCGACGCCGGCGGCGAGATCCTGAGCTTCATCGGCGACGGCTTCCTCGCCATCTTCCCGTCCGGGCGCAACCAGAGGGAATCGAGCGAGGCCTGCAAGCTGGCGCTCTCGGCCGCCCTCGAGGCGACGCACCGGATGGCCGAGCACAACCGCCAGCGCGCGGCCAGCGGCGAGGCGCCGCTCGGCTACGGCCTCTCCCTCCACATCGGCAACGTCATGTTCGGCAATGTCGGGCTGGCCGAGCGGCTCGCCTTCTCGGCCTTCGGCTCGGCCGTGAACGAGGCCTCGCGGATGGAGTCGCTGACCAAGAAGTTCACGACGCCGATCGTCGCCTCGGCAGAGTTCATGACCTATTGCGGCGGCGAGTGGGAGGCGCTCGGCGCCGAGACCCTGCGCGGCGTCAACAACCCGATCGCCGTGTTCCGGCCGACCCAGATGGACCGCCAGCCGGAGGCGCCGATCGTCAAGCGCAGCCGCGTGCGCGACTTCAGCGACGCCGAGGCCGTCATCCTCCTCCATCGCGACAACCCGGCCGCAGTCGACCGGGTGTAGATCCCCACTCTCCCGTGATTCCCCCGCGAAAGCGGGGGTCCAGGGGCCATCGCACGTCGCTTGCCCTGGGCCTCCGCTTTCGCGGGGGAATCAAGAGGGTTTGTATCGAAAATAGGGACAGAGTCGCCTACGCCGCAGCGCTTTCTGCCGCCGCTTGCGCCAGCAGCCACTGGCGGAAGGCGGCGTTGGCGGGCACCTCGGCGGCGGTCTCCGCGCTCACGAGGTAGTAGGCGGAGCGCAGGGCGAGGCTGACGTCGAAGGGTGCCACGAGGCGGCCGGCCGCCAGGTCGGCGCGCGCCAGCGGCTCGAGGCTGAGCGCCACGCCCTGGCCCTCGACGGCGGCCTCCAGCGCCAGGGCCGCCTGGTTGAAGCGCAGGCCGCGCGCCGCATCGATGTCGTCGACGCCCGCCGCCGCCAGCCAGGCGCGCCAGTCCGGCCGCTCCGGATAGTCGGTGTCGTCATGCAGCAGCACGTGGTGGCGCAGGTCCGCCGGTTTGCGGAGCGCGTGCTCGCCCGCCAAGAGGCGCGGGCTGCAGAGCGGCAGCGCGGCGACGCTCATCAGCTTGTCGACGCGGCAGCCCGGGTGGTCGCCGTCGCCGAAGCGGACCGCCAGGTCGATCCCCGGCTGGCCGGGGCCGCCCTTGTCCGGCTCGGCCTCGGCGTGCTCGCCGATCATGTCGAAACTCGCCGACAGGCGGATGTCGAGGCCGGGATGGTCGGCCGCATAGCGGCTGACGCGTGGCAGCAGCCACTTGGCGGCGAAGGAGGGCGGCGCGCAGAGACGCAGCGCGGCCGGCCGCCCGGCGCCGCGCAGCTGCTGCACGGCCGCGGCGAGGCGGGCGAAACCCTCCTGCAGCAGGGGCAGGGCCGCTGTGCCGGCGGCGGTCAGCGTCAACGCCCGGTTGCCGCGGTCGAACAGGGCGATGCCGAGATGCTCCTCGAGGTTCTTGATCTGGTGGCTGATCGCAGCCGGGCTGACATGCAGCTCGCCCGCCGCCTTGCGGAAGCTGGCGTGGCGGGCGGCGGCCTCGAAGGCCTTGAGGGCGTTGAGCGGCGGCAACCGCTCGGGCATCTGGGCACCCATCGGTCAGTTTAGAATTTCTAAAGAACCCCGTGACATAATCTCGCTTGTTGCAGTGCACAATATATCCCATCTGTTGGTCAGCACAAGATGTGATTACTAAAGTGCATGCATATCAAGGAGTTATGTGAATGAGCTTCCTCTCGAATGTGTCGACTTGGCTCCGGCGTTCGCGCACGCGGCATGAGTTGCTGCGGCTCGACGACCGCCGGTTGGCGGACATCGGCTATTCCCGCGCACTGCTCGAGGCGGGCGTCAGCGCCTGGCCGTGGCGGCTGCCGGCGGAAGCGGCGACCGCCCCGTTGCCGCGCGCGCGCCGGCTGGGCGAGGCGGACTACGCCCAGGCCATCGCCGAGCTGAAGGCCAGCACCGACGCCGACCTGCGCGATCTCGGGATCTCCCGCGCCGGCATCGAGGATGCGGTCCGCTTCGGCCGTCCGGGCTACCCCGAGGACCGGCAGGCCGACGATACCCGCAAGGCCGCCTAGCCCGATCCGGGCCAACGGAGCTTCGATGTCACCCTATACGGACGACGAAATCGACTGGCTGTCGGGGCGCTGAGCGCCGTCGCTGACGGCAGCGGCCGCCAGCGGTTATAGAGTCGCGGCCATGGCCGTCGACGAGATCACCCGAAAGATCAGGCGCCCGGAAGCGGCTCGGTCCCCCGACTCGCTTCCGGCTGCTCGCCTCCGCCGCCCGCGGCCGCGCTGGCGCGACTCGACCGAAAAGCGGTATGAGCATCCGGTCGGCGAGAGCGGCTGCATCTCGGTGAGCCGGCACCAGGGCCGCCGCAGCTAGCCGCCGCGGCGGCCGCCGACGCGCGCAAGGGGACGCGGATGCCGGGGGTCCACACGAGCGCCGAGATCTTCCTCCATATCCGCGTCGTCATGGGGGTCATCCTCGGGCTCGGCATCGCGCGCCTGTTCGGCGGCATCGCCCGCTTCATCCAGCATCCCGGGCGCCACAAGATCTATTTCGTGCATATGGGCTGGGTCGTCTCGATCCTGCTCACGCTCGTGCATTTCTGGTGGTGGGAATTCTGGCTCTTCGACATCGAGCGCTGGAGCTTCGCGATCTACGCCTTCCTGCTCGCCTATCTGACGGTGCTCTATCTGCTCTCGACGCTGCT
>JBKOWC010000289.1:0-3815 GCA_046724215.1 Pseudomonadota bacterium
CGACTGGACATCGGCGCGTTTCGTGATCGCAATCTAGGAGGCCTTTGTTTCGTGAACGTCTCTCCAATGTAAAGTTTTGTAAGAGTGCGTGGGAAGCCACTTTCGTTGTAGAACACAACGAGGCTGGCGCTTGGGTCACAGCAGTACTAGATCGCTCTCGCGGACGAAAGAAGAAGCCGCGTCTAGGATCCTGAACCAGCGAGAATTTTCGTCGAAGATCAATATCTGATTAGGCCGATTGAACGACGCAGCAGAGGGATGGTCGTTGTCCATTGCTGCTCTGCGGAGCTCAACCTAGGTAGTAGCATGATGGCACTCTGCCGAACCGGATTTTGCGCGAATCAGGATCTCACCGAGGGGCTAGGCCAGCTCGCTCCTTTTCACCAGACCGAACTGTTCTCGCTTCTCAAGACCAGACGTAGAATATCTACCTTGCCGCGATGCCCTCAAATCAGGATCCGACACGCTCTAGCCTGAAGAGGTTGTAGCGCCATGGCCCGAGATCGATGTAGAGGCCTGGATCTACCAAGCCGTCGCCATCCCGATCGTACACTTCGCTTCCCATCACATCGATCAGCCGAAACCGACCGCTGTTCAAGTTCGTGAAGGGCAGCCGCAGGTAACACTGGCCCTGATGGTCCGCGTAGTTGACGACGAGGACGTGATTGTCTCGGTCCAAATCTTGCCAGGCGTAAGCGATGAAATCCTGCCATGTCGGATTGCCCGGCCAGGCTGCCTCCGCCGAGATCAGCGACCAGGCGCCGTGGCGAAAGGTTTCTGACTCATGCAACACGGCGAGCAGTCTCTCGTAAAATTCGGCGATCTCCGGGTCCACCGGTTCCCATGGGCCGCGGCGCAGATGCACGGGAAGGTGTGTGCATGCGCCCTCGAACTGGCCCTGATGGAAGAAGCGCAACCCGGGAGAGAAGAAGGTGACCATTGCGGCCGCCTGATGGCGTGGCCGGGGAAAAACTGCCGCCGCTCGGAGCTCGTCGTGGTTCTCCAGAAAACGGGCAAGCCGCGCCTGATAGTCAACTCCCGCTGCCAGGTGGGCTCGAACGGATGTCGCATCCGCCGTGCGCAGGCGGTCATAGAGCCGCTTGTCGTAGCAATAGTCGAACCCCTGCTGCTGTAGCTCCCACTCGAGGTCCCAATAGGCTTCGGCCAGGAACGTGAATTCGGGACGGACTTGGCGCACGGCGGCGATCGCACTGGGCCAGAAGGGCGCCGGCGCCGGGCCCCAGGTGCGTTGGAAGACCTCCGGTAGCAGGAGCATCGCCATGTCGCAACGCAGCCCATCGCACTGCTCGGCGATCCCGGCCAACTCTGCCAGCTGGGCGGCCTGCAGCGCCGGATTGGCATAGTTCAGCTGCAGCGTGTCCGGCCAGCCGGGAAAATTGGGATCGCGGCCGTGGGCTACGATGCGCGAGCCGCGACCCGTCTCGACCCAGCTATAGTTCTCTGGCGACCCGACCAGATCCTCTTCGCTGCCCTGGACATAGAACTCGGGATGGGCGCTCACCCAGGGGTGGTCCAGCGCCGTGTGATTGGGGACGAAGTCGAGCAAGAGGCGGAGACCACGGACTGCGAGCCGCGCGCGAAACTCCGCTAGCGCCGCCTTTCCGCCGAGCGATTCGTCCACCTCATAGGCGCTGATCGCGAAGCCGGATCCGCTGATGTCCGCCTCGGTCAGGTCCGGCAGCACCGCCTGAAACTCATTCCGCCAAGCGGGGTTACTGCGTGACAATGCCCGACTGGCCGCGCCTGTCTGCCACACGCTCAGGAGCCAGACCCAATCGATACCTCGGCGCGCGAAGTCATCCAAAGTTGCATCGTCAACCTCGCGCAAGGTAGTCGGCTTGCCAGACTCTCGCGAAAGGCGATCGAGCCACACTCTTGTGTTGATCTCGATCAGCGAGGGATGGCGCGGGAGTCCGGCAGGATACGCATCCGCAGTCGGGCCGGTTCGCGGCACCACAGCACTACTCGTAGAGCTCGGCGATCATATTGGCGATCAAACCGGTCCAACCCGTCTGGTGCGATGCACCCAGCCCCCGCCCGGTCTCGCCATCAAAATATTCGAAGAACAGGATGTAGTCCTTAAAGTATGGATCGGTCTGCATCTTCTCACAGTTGCCAAAGACAGGGCGTCGGCCACGCTCATCGCGTCGGAAGATGCTCGTCAAACGACTCCGCAGATCATCGGTGACCTGTTTCAATGACAACATCCGCGCGGAGCCGACCGGACACTCAACTCGAAAGCCCTCGCCGAAGAATCTGCCATACTTGCGCAGGCTTTCGATCAGCAGATAGTTGATCGGCATCCAGATCGGCCCCCGCCAATTGGAGTTCCCGCCGAAGAGATCAATGGTCGATTCGGCCGGGACGTAGCCGACCTCTGAACGAAAGCCGTCGGTTTCGAAGATGTAGGGATGCTCGAGGTGATATCGCGACAAGGCACGCACCCCGTATTTCGACAGGAACTCGTTGGTGTCCAGAACGCGTTCGGCCAACTTGGTGGCGCGGAAGGCGCGGACGATCGCGAGCAAGCGCGTGTCGTCGGCGCCCGGCTTGTTCCAGCGGGACACCAGGGCGGCGAGGTTCGGGCGATAGCGCAGATACCAATTCAACCGCTTGACGAACAATGGCATCTTCTGCAGCAGCGCCTCGTCGATGACCTCAATGGCGAACAGCGGAATCAAACCAACCAGAGAACGGACACGCAGCGGCGTCGCCTGCCCGTCGTTCATGACCAGCCAGTCATAGAAGAAGTTGTCCTGATCGTCCCACAGCCCCAGCCCTTTGCCGCCGAGGTTGGTCATGGCGCCGCCGATCATCAGGAAATGCTCGAAGAACTTCGTCGCGATGTCCTGATAGGCGTCGTCTTCCTGCGCCAGCTCGATGGCAATCCGCAGCATGTTCAGGCTGTACATCGCCATCCAGGACGTCCCGTCGGACTGCACCAGCGTGGCGCCGCCCGGCGGTGGCGCCGATCGGTCGAAGACGCCGATATTGTCCATGCCGAGGAAGCCGCCTTGGAAGACATTCTTGCCGTGCGGGTCCTTGCGGTTCACCCACCAGGTGAAATTGAGCAGCAGCTTGGTGAAAACGGTCTCGAGGAACTTTCGGTCGCCCCTACCCTTCTGCCGGCGCTCCGCATCGTAGAGACGCAACGCCGCCCACGCCTGTACCGGCGGGTTGACGTCGCCGAAGCTCCACTCGTAGGCGGGCAACTGCCCGTTCGGGTGCATGTACCAGGGCTGACAAAGCAGGATCAGCTGATGCTTGGCATTTTCCAGATCGAGATGGGCGAGCGTGGTCAGATGAAAGGCCCAATCCCAGGCCGCGAACCAAGGAAATTCCCATTTGTCCGGCATCGAGATGACGTCTTCCATGTTGGCATGAACCCACTCGCCGTTCCGTCCCTCCTGGCGGCTCGTTGGCGGCTTGGGCTGCGCGGGATCACCCTCCAGCCACTCTGTGACGTCGTAATGGAAGTACTGCTTCGACCAAAGAACACCAGCAAAGGCCTGGCGCTGAACGCGGCGAAGATCTTCGTCGGAAATCCGGCGCTGCAGGTCGGCATAGAAGGCATCCGCCTCGAACCTGCGTAGCTCGAAGGTCTGTTCGAAATCCGCGAAGGGCGCGGGCCTCGGCTGGCCGAGGCTGAGCCTCACCCGAAGCGTGGTGCCGGCGCCTGACGGGATGCTCCGCCGGTAAATGGCGGCCGCCTTCGTGCCCGTCCGGGGACCGACCGCGCTGCTGTTGCCCTTTACGAGATAGTCGAGAAAACCGTCCTTGTACAAGCGCCTGGC
>JBKOWC010000098.1:0-8285 GCA_046724215.1 Pseudomonadota bacterium
GAGCGGGCGATCGACAGCGTGTCGGCGATCTCCTCGGCCGTCAGCGGCGCCGGCGCCAGGTAGAGCAGGGCGTGGATCTGCGCGATCGAGCGGTTGACGCCCCAGCGCGTGCCCATTTCGCCCCAGTGCAGGATGTATTTCTCCATGGTCGGCGTCAGGTTCATCGTTAATGTCCGTTCTTTCTGTCTATACAGAAAGATACGACAGAACCGGAGAAATGTCAAGTCGGGCTGCCCGCGGTGCGCCGCCATTTCTGTCGCACTTTCTTGATTCCCCTGCGAAAGCGGGGTCCAGAGCAACCGACAATGCCTGGCTCCTGGGCCCCCGCTTTCGCGGGGGAATCAAGAGAGAAGGTCAGGTGCTCCTGAGCCCTACTTGACGCGACCCTCGCGGGTTTGTGTGATGCACAGCGAGGGCGGCGACCCCATATCGGGGCGGCAAAGGACGGGAACCATGGACAGCGACACGAAGGACAGGATCGTCAAGACCGACGCCGAGTGGCGCCAGCAGCTGACGCCCGAGCAGTACAAGGTGACGCGCAAGCACGGCACGGAGCGCGCCTTCTCGGGCGAATACTGGGACAACCACGAACCCGGCATGTACCGCTGCGTCTGCTGCGGCGAGCCGGTGTTCGATGCCGAGACGAAGTTCGACTCCGGCACCGGCTGGCCGAGCTTCTACCAGCCGGCCGTGGCGGCGGCGGTCGAGACGCAGACCGACCGCAGCCTCTTCATGACGCGCACCGAAGTGCACTGCGCCCGCTGCGCCGCGCATCTCGGCCACGTCTTTCCGGACGGGCCGCAGCCGACGGGCCTGCGCTATTGCATCAATTCGGCATCGCTGACGTTCGAGCCGAAAAAATAGGGCCAGGGCAACGCAGGCCGCCGAGCGTCCTCGAATGCAGTGCAAGCGATTCCTGCCGCGGCGCCGACGTCGCCTCATCGGCGCGCCGTGAGCGACTCTGCCCCCCGCAAGGCCGCTCTCGTCACCGGCGCGGCACAGCGCATCGGCAAGGCGATCGCGCTCGACCTGGCGCAAGCCGGCTGGGCCGTCGCGGTGCACTACCACCGCTCGGCGGCGGACGCGGCGGCGGTCGTCGACGCGATTCGGGCCCTCGGCGGCACGGCCGTCGCGCTGCCGGCCGATCTCGCCCGCGAATCCGAGGTCGAGACTCTCGTGCCGCGGGCCGGCGCGGCGCTGGGGGCCCTCACCTGCCTCGTCAACAACGCCGCGCTGTTCGAGCTGGACACCGTCGCCACGGCGACGCGGGCGTCGTGGAACGCCCATATCGAGACGAATCTGCGCGCGCCGCTGGTGCTGGCGCAGGCCTTCGCGCGCCAGCTGCCGGCCGGGGCGGACGGCAACATCATCAACATGCTCGATCAGCGCGTCTGGAATCTGACCCCGTATTTTCTCTCCTACACGGTGGCGAAATCGGGGCTCTGGACGCTGACGCGGACTCTGGCCCTGGCGCTGGCGCCGCGCATCCGCGTCAACGGCATCGGGCCTGGCCCGACGCTGCCGAGCCCGCGCCAGAGCGAAGCGCAATTTGCGGAGCAGAGTAAGTCGGTGCCGTTGGGCCGCGGCACCACGCCGGAGGAGATCTGCCGCGCCATCCGCTTCCTGCTTGACGCCCCCGCCGTGACCGGCCAGATGATCGCCCTCGACGGGGGTCAGCATCTCGGCTGGGCGCAGGCAAAACGGGGCCAGTTTGCCGACGAATGATGCGCAAACGACAGTATTCCGCCGTCGCCGACAGCGCGCACCCGCAAGTTGTGCACATGGCGACGGCCAGCAACAAGCTGATCCCGCGGTCAAGCAAAAAAACCATATTGTTACGGTCAATTAATCCTTCCGTTACAACCTTCGATAGGTTTATCCATTGATTTCAGCTGGTTAGAGTTTTATGCCTGTTTTTTATGCAGGCGCGTGAAAGGGACGGGATTGCGTCCACTGGAGCCTCTGCCGTGGTCCTTACCAACAAAGTTATCCACAGATTTCGTGGATATCTGGCGGCAGCCCATGAGAGTCGCGGAATTCCGCCATTTTCGCCCCGCCGAGCGCGAATGACCGAGAACGCATCGAAGAGCAAGACGCGCGCCAAGGCTGACAACAGGCGCGCGCGCGCCGAAGGCGAGCCGTTCGTGCCGATCCCCGGCGGCGCGCTCGCCGAAGGCGCCAGCGTCATCGAGGCACAACTCGCGCGGCTGCCGGCCGGCCCGGGCGTCTACCGCATGCTCAACGCCAAGGGCGATGCGCTCTATGTCGGCAAGGCCAAGAGCCTCAGGAAGCGGGTCGCCGCCTACACGCAGGTCGACCGCCTCTCGAACCGGCTGCGCCGCATGGTGGCGGAGACGGCGAGCCTCGAAGTCATCTCGACGCAGTCCGAGGTCGAGGCCCTGCTGCTCGAGATCAACCTCATCAAGCGGCTCACGCCGCGCTACAATCTCTCGCTGCGCGACGACAAGTCGTTCCCCTATATCCTCATCACCGGCGATCATCAGGCCGCGCAGATCCTGAAGCATCGCGGCGCCCACAACCGCAAGGGCGACTACTACGGTCCGTTCGCCTCGGCCGGCGCCGTCAACAACACGATCACCGCGCTGCAGCGCGCCTTCCTCTTGCGCTCCTGTTCGGACAACGTGTTCGCGACCCGCACGCGCCCCTGTCTCCAGTACCAGATAAAGCGCTGCTCCGGCCCTTGCGTCGGCCGCATCGGCACCGCGGACTACGGCAAGCTGGTCGACGAGGCGCGCGAGTTCCTTTCCGGCCGCAGCCGCGACGTGCAGCAGCGCCTGGCCCAGGAGATGCAGGCGAAGAGCGACGCGCTCGAGTTCGAGGCGGCGGCGCGCCTGCGCGACCGCATCCGGGCGCTCGCCCACATCCAGTCGCATCAGGCGATCAACGTCGCCGGCCTCGACGAGGCCGACGTCATCGCCGCGCACCAGGCCGGCGGCCAGACCTGCATCCAGGTCTTCTTCTTCCGGGCCGGCAGCAACTACGGCAATCGCGCCTATTTCCCGAGCCACGACAGGGAGCTCACGCTCGGCGCCGTGCTCGCCGCCTTCATCGGCCAGTTCTACGACAACAAGGAGCCGCCCCGGCTCGTGCTGGCGAGCGACACGCCGGACGAGGCGGCGCTGCTGCAGGAGGCGCTGACGAGCAAGGCAGGCCGTGTCGTGCGCCTGGAGGTGCCGCGGCGCGGCGCCAAGCGCGACCTCATCGACCAGGCCCTGGTGAATGCGCGCGAGGCGCTTGCCCGGCGCCTGTCGGAGAACGCCTCGCAGCGCCGGCTGCTCGAGGGCGTGGCCGCGGTGTTCGGACTCGAGGGCGCGCCGGAGCGCATCGAGGTCTACGACAACAGCCACATCTCGGGCCGCAACGCCTACGGCGCCATGATCGTCGCCGGGCCCGACGGCTTCATCAAGGGCGCCTACCGCAAGTTCGCCATCGCCAATCCGGCGACCGAACCGGGCGACGACTACGCCATGATGCGGGAGGTGCTGACGCGCCGCTTCGCGCGCGCCCTCAAGGAGGATCCGGAGCGCGAGCGCGGCACCTGGCCGGATCTCGTGCTCATCGACGGCGGCGCCGGGCAGCTGGGCGTGGCCTGCGAGGTGTTCGCCGATCTCGGCGTCACCGACGTCGCCGTCGCCGGCATCGCCAAGGGACCGGAGCGCGACGCCGGCCGCGAGCGCTTCTTCATGCCGGGGCGCGAACCCTTCGGCCTGGAGCCGAAGGACCCGGTGCTCTATTTCCTGCAGCGGCTGCGCGACGAGGCGCATCGCTTCGCCATCGGCGCCCACCGCGCCAAACGGTCGCGGCAGATCGCGCAATCGCCGCTCGACGAGATCGCCGGCATCGGGGCGCGACGCAAGCGCGCACTGCTGCTGCACTTCGGCTCCGCCCGCGCCGTCGCCCGCGCCGGCGTGGCGGATCTGCAGGCGGTCGAGGGCATCAGCGAGACGGTGGCGCGGCGGATTCACGAGCACTTCAATCCGCAGGGCTAGGCGGCTAGAATGCGCCCCGCCCCTGAACCCCGGACGCCGCATGCTCACCGATTTCCCCAACCTGCTGACGCTGTCGCGGATCATCATCATCCCCATCCTCGTCGGCCTGTTCTATCTCGACGACGTGGTCTGGCGCTGGGTCTCGGTCGCGCTGTTCAGCCTCGCCGGCGTCACCGACTATTTCGACGGCTATTTCGCGCGCCGCTGGGCGCAGATCTCGGCCTTCGGCCGCTTCCTCGATCCGATAGCCGACAAACTGCTGGTCGCCGCCGTGATCCTCATGCTGGTCGCCCGCGGCCGCATCGCGGGCCTGGTCGTGCTGCCGGCGCTCGTCATCCTCTGCCGCGAGGTGATGGTCTCCGGCCTCCGCGAGTTCCTGGCCCAGGTGAATGTCGGCGTGCCCGTGAGCCGGCTCGCCAAGTGGAAGACGGCGCTGCAGCTGGTGGCGCTCGGCGTGCTCATCGTCGGCGACGCCGCCGGTCCCTGGGCGCAGTGGTGCGGCGAGCTCGGCCTCTGGGTCGCCGCCGCGATCACGCTGATGACCGGCTACGACTACCTGCATGCCGGGCTGAAGCACATGACGCCGCGCGCGAAACCCGTCGATTCCGGCCCGCAGCCGCGCGCCAAGCCCGCCAGCAGCGCGCAGTAGCGGCCCGTCGGGACATGCAGGTGTTCGGCCTGGCGGGCTGGAGCGGCAGCGGCAAGACGACTCTGGTCACGCGGCTGCTGCCGGAACTCATCGGCCGCGGCCTCACGGTCTCCACGATGAAGCACGCGCATCACGGCTTCGACGTCGACCAACCCGGAAAGGATTCCTATGCACACCGTTGTGCCGGCGCCACCGAGGTGCTGGTCGCCTCCGCCAACCGCTGGGCGCTGATGCATGAGCATCGCGGGGCACCGGAGCCGACGGCGGCAGCGCTGATGCGGCAGATGACGCCGGTCGACCTGCTGCTCGTCGAAGGCTTCAAGCGCGAACCGCATCCGAAGCTCGAGGTCTACCGGCAGGCCAACGACAAGCCGCTGCTGCATCCCGACGATGCCCATATCGTCGCGGTGGCGAGCGACGTGGCGCTCCCGCGGGCGCCGCTGCCGGTGCTGTCGCTCGACGACATCGTCGGCATCGCCGATTTCATCGTCGGACACTGCCGGTTGCAGCCCGGAAAGCGGGATCGGCATCCGGCTGCCGGCCCGGGCTGACGGCGGAGAGCCGAGGGCCAGTCATGGCGCAATTGACCGACGACTGCTTCGCCGCCGGCGGACCGCTGATGACGCTGGGCAGCGCCCTCGACCTGCTGCTCGCCAGGCTGGTCACGGTGACGGAAAGCGAGCGGCTGCCGCTCGCGCGCTGCGTCGGCCGCATCCTGGCGGCGCCCCTGACGGCGACCATCGACGTGCCGCCGCACGACAACTCGGCGGTCGACGGCTACGCCGTCTATTTCGACGACCTGCAGGCGGAGGGCGAGACGCGGCTCCCCGTGAACGGGCGGGCGACCGCCGGGCACCCGCTCGACCGTCCGGCCGGACGCGGTGCCGCCGTCCGCATCTTCACCGGCGCCCTCATGCCAGCCGGCGACGGCGGCGCGCCGGGGCCTGACACCGTGATGATGCAGGAGGACTGCCGGCTCGACGGCGGCGACGTGGTGATCCGCCCGGGCATCAAGCGCGGCGCCAACCGTCGCCGCGCCGGCGAGGACGTGCGCGCCGGGCGCGAGATCCTGGCCGCGGGCGCGCGGCTGCGGCCGCAGGACATCGGCCTCGCCGCGTCCGTCGGCTGCACCGACCTGGCACTCTACCGGCCGCTGCGCGTGGCCGTGTTCTCGACCGGCGACGAACTGCTGGATCCCGGCGCCACGCCGGCGCGGGGCAAGGTCTATGACAGCAACCGCTACACACTGCGCGCGCTGGTGGAGCAGTTGGGTGCGACGGTGAGCGACCTCGGCATCCTCGCCGACCACGGCGACGCCATCCGGCCGGCGCTGGCACAGGCGGCCGCCGAGCATGATCTGCTGATCGCCTCGGGGGGCGTGTCGACGGGTGAGGAAGACCACGTGAAGGCCGTGGTCGAAGCGCTCGGCCGCCTGCATTTCTGGCGCCTCGCCATCAAGCCCGGCCGCCCGATCGCGTTCGGGCAGGTGGATGCCGGCGGGCGCGGCGTGCCCTTCATCGGCCTGCCGGGCAATCCGGTCGCGGCCATGGTGACGTTCCTGCGCATCGCCCGCCCCATGATCCTGCGGCTCATGGGGGCGAAGGACCTGGCGCCGACGCTGTTCCCGGTGCGCGCCGACTTCGACCACCGCAAGAAGCGGGATCGGCGTGAATGGGTGCGCGCGCGGCTCGTGCCGGACGGCGCCGGCGGCCTGCTCGCCCGCAAGTTCCCGCGCGACGGCGCCGGCATCCTGTCGTCGCTGGTCGAGGCCGACGGCCTCGTCGAGCTGCCGGAGGAGCTGACCCAGCTTTCGGCCGGCAGCATGGTCGACTTTCTGCCGTTCAGCGAGACACGCTGACGAGAAACCCCGCTCGGGGCGCTTGTCGGGCGCCGGCGGGGTTTCGTTTGGCGAGGATTCGTGTAACCTCGCGCCCGGCGCTCGGGCCGGGCATATATCGATACAGTCCTTCTATGAAGGAAGGAAGCCCGGTGGAGTCATGTTGCTTAGACACCCTCCTGGGCCGTGGTTGCAACAGATGGAGACATTGCGTCGGTACCCTCCCCTCTCGTTGCAGATATGTGAATCATGGGACCGTGTGCGCCAAACGTCAAGCCAATCGCACCGGAAATTCGCGGGTTAACGCATGAAGATAGTTTATTTCGCGTGGCTGAAGGGCAAGGTCGGGATCGGCGAGGAGGCGGTGGCGCCGCCGGCCGAGGTGACGACGGTGGGCGCGCTGCTCGACTGGCTGGCGACGCGCGGCCCCAAGCATGCGGCGGCGCTCGCCAACCGCAGCATCGTGCGCGTCGCCGTCAACCAGGAATATGCCGGCATGGACCAGCCGGTGAAGGCCGGCGACGAGGTCGCGCTGTTCCCGCCGGTGACCGGCGGGTAGCCGGGGCCGCGGCTCGCCCTACAAATCCGTCCTGCGCAGAGGTAGCATCGCCGGCATGATCAGGGTGCAGCGCGAGGATTTCGATGTCGGCGCCGAGCTCGAACGGCTGACCGTCGGGCGGCGCGATATCGGCGGCGTCGCGACCTTCATCGGCCTGGTGCGCGAGCGGCTTGGCGACGAGACGGTGGCCGCGATGACCCTCGAGCATTATCCGGGGATGACGGAACGGCAGCTCGCCGGGATCGAAGCCGAGGCGCAGCGGCGCTGGCCGCTGCAGGCGAGCCTGATCGTCCACCGCTATGGCCGGCTCGAGCCCGGCGAGCGCATCGTCTTCGTCGCCACCGCCTCGGCGCATCGCCAGGCGGCGCTCGAGGCCTGCGCCTTCCTGATCGACTGGCTCAAGACCAAGGCGCCGTTCTGGAAGCTGGAGGAAACCGGGGCAGGCGAGCAGTGGGTCGCGGCGCGCGAGAGCGACGATGCAGCCGCGGCCCGCTGGGTCAAGAAGGTCGCGGAGTAAGCCGCCGCCCATCAAGCTTTCCGATCAGGGGGAATCATGTCGGACACCGAGCTCTGCTACATGAGCGCGTCGGAGGCGCTCGCCAACTTCCGGGCGCGCAAGCTGTCGCCGGTCGAACTCATGCGCGCGGTCATCGCCCGCGCCGAGGCCGTCGAGCCCGCGATCAACGCCTTTCCCATGAAATACTACGAGCGCGCGCTCGAGCAGGCGAGGCAGGCCGAGGCGCGCTACGCAAAGGGCGGCCGCCTGCGCGCGCTTGAAGGCCTGCCGGTGGCGATCAAGGACGAGGCCTACATCAGGGGCGAGCGGATGACCAACGGCTCGCTGCTCTACAAGGACAACGTCAGCGACGAGACCAATCCGGCCATCGACCGCGTGCTCAAAGCCGGCGCCATCATGCATGCGCGCACGGCAACGCCGGAGTTCTCCTGCGCCCCCTGGACGCATTCGAAGCTGTGGGGCATCACGCGCACGCCGTGGAACCTGCGCTACTCCTGCGGCGGCTCCTCCGGCGGCTCGGCGGCGAGCCTGGCGGCCGGCACTTCGGCGCTGGCCAGCGGCTCCGACATCGGCGGCTCCATCCGCATTCCCGCCTCCATGTGCGGCGTCGTCGGCTTCAAGCCGCCCTTCGGCCGCAACCCGGATTCGCCGCCCTTCAACCTCGACCAGTACAACCACATCGGGCCGCTGGCGCGCACCGTCGCCGACTGCGC
>JBKOWC010000050.1:0-2844 GCA_046724215.1 Pseudomonadota bacterium
CCGGCAGGGCTTCCTTGATCAGCCGCTCGATTTCCGCCGCGTCCATCGCCATCGTTAATTTCTCCTGCCTGCCGCCATCGGGTGACACCCGGTGCCGACAATAGCAAAAATCCCGTGCCAGCGGTGATCATTCCGTCGCACGCATATAATCCGGCAGCCAGCGTTCGTTTGCCTCTTGCAGCCGCGCCACCGATATGGCCCCCCGGTCTGTGACTGTCAACGTGCCGCCGCCGGTCTGGCCGATGGCTTCGGCGGGCACGTGCCACGACTTGGCCTCCTGCAGCAGCGGTTCGACGAAGGACCGGTTGACGCTGATGACGTAGCGCGCCTGGTCCTCGCCAAACAGCCAGGCGTCTTCCCCGGCCCGCAGCGTGGCGCCGATGCCGCCCGCCATCGCCATCTCGGCAACGGCCACGAGCAGGCCCCCATCGGAGACGTCGTGGCAGGCAGTGACCCAGCCGTTGTGGATCAGCTTGCGGACGAAGTCGCCGTTACGGCGCTCGGCCTGGAGATCGACCGGCGGCGGCGGACCATCGTCGCGGCGGTGAACTTCACGCAGATAGAGCGAGCTGCCGAGATGGCCCCTGGTTTCGCCGATAAGGATGACGGTCTCGCCGTTGCTCTTGAACGCAACGGAGGCGGTCTTCTCGATGTCCTCGATGAGGCCGACGCCGCCGATGACGGGGGTCGGCAGGATGCCCTTGCCGTTGGTCTCGTTGTAGAGCGAGACGTTGCCGGAGACGACGGGGTAGTCGAGCGCTAGGCAGGCCTCGCGCATGCCCTCGATACAACCGGCGAACTGCCCCATGATTTCCGGGCGCTCGGGGTTGCCGAAGTTCATGTTGTCGGTGAGGGCAAGCGGTTTGGCGCCGACCGCCGTGAGGTTGCGCCAGGACTCGGCCACCGCCTGGGCGCCGCCCCGCTTGGGATCGGCGGCGCAGTAGCGGGGCGTGCAGTCGGTGACGAGCGCCAGCGCCCGGTTCGAGTCGGGCAGGCGCACCACGGCCGCGTCGCCTCCTGGGCGCTGCACGGTGCGGCCCATGACGAGGTGGTCGTATTGCTCCCACACCCAGCGCTTGCTGGCGAGGTCGGGGCAGGCGATGAAGCGTCCCAGCACGGCCAGGTAGTTGCCGGGCACCGCGAGTTGCGAGGGGTCGACGTCAGGGCGCGCCGGCGTCGGCACCCACGGGCGCTCATACAAGGGCGCCTTGTCGACCAGGGGTTGGACCGGCATGTCGGCGACGACCTGGCCGCCCATCTTGAGGACGAGATGGCCGCTGTCGGTGAGGCGGCCGATCTCGGCGAAGTCGAGCTCCCACTTCTCGAAGATGGCCTTGGCCGTCTCGCGCCCTTCCGGCTTCAGGACCATGAGCATGCGCTCCTGGCTTTCGGAGAGCATGATCTCGTAGGGCGTCATGTGCGGCTCGCGCGTCGGCACCTTGTCGAGGTCGAGCTCGAGGCCGAGGCCGCCCTTGCTGCTCATCTCGACCGACGACGAGGTGAGGCCGGCGGCGCCCATGTCCTGGATGGAGACGATGGCGTCGGTCGCCATCAGCTCGAGGCAGGCCTCGAGCAGCAGCTTCTCGGTGAAGGGATCGCCGACCTGGACGGTCGGGCGCTTCTCCTCGGAATCGTCGGAGAATTCGGCCGAGGCCATGGTGGCGCCGTGGATGCCGTCGCGGCCGGTCTTGGCGCCGACATAGATGACGGGATTTCCGACGCCGGCGGCCTTCGAATAGAAGATGCGGTCGGCCGGCGCGATGCCGACGGTCATGGCGTTGACGAGGATGTTGCCGTTGTAGCTCGGGTGGAAGTTGACCTCGCCGCCGACGGTGGGCACGCCCATGCAGTTGCCGTAGCCGCCGATGCCGGCGACGACACCGGCCAGCAGGTGGCGCGTCTTCGGATCGTCCGGAGAGCCGAAGCGCAGCGCGTTGAGGTTGGCGATCGGGCGGGCGCCCATGGTGAAGACGTCGCGCATGATGCCGCCGACGCCAGTGGCCGCTCCCTGATAGGGCTCGATGAAGGAGGGGTGGTTGTGGCTTTCCATCTTGAAGACGGCGGCCAAGCCCTCGCCGATGTCGATGACGCCGGCGTTCTCGCCCGGGCCCTGGATGACGTGCGGCGCCTGGGTCGGCAGCCGCTTCAGCCAGACCTTGGAGGACTTGTAGGAGCAGTGCTCGCTCCACATCACCGAGAAGATGCCGAGCTCGGTGAGGTTGGGCGGGCGGCCCAGGATCGACAGGATGAGCCGGTATTCCGCCGCGGTCAGGCCGTGCTCGGCGATGACGTTGGGGGCGAGGGCGGAGGAGGTCACGGCCGCGGGCGAATCCATGAGGCGCTGGTCGTTGCTGGCGGGCCTTTGTGCCTGCCGTCCCGCGGGCCGTCAACCGGCGAGCGCGGCGTGCCGGGCCGCCGTCGGAAAGAACTTGATCGGGCCACGTGCATCCTCTAATGGAAGGCGGTTCGCTTCGCCTCTGTCCCCATCGTCTAGAGGCCCAGGACGGCGCCCTCTCACGGCGCAAACCGGGGTTCGAATCCCCGTGGGGACGCCAGCTAAATCAAAGACTTAGCTGGCATAGACAGGTCAGTTATGCTGACGTTACCCAACGGTTCCCCAATATCGAGAAAGGGCGTCCGGATCGGTCTCCATCCCGCGGATGAGCGGCAGCCTGACCATCGAGCAGATGAATGAACGACTGCAAGCAGCCAGGTTGGACCGTAGCGCTCGCACCGGCGTCGTAACAATCGCAACATTCGGCGAAATCGGCCGGACACATCGGTGACCTAACTTTCCACCTCCACCACTCGAGCGGGGGCTGGCAATGTCGCGCATGGGAGCAC
>JBKOWC010000188.1:0-13065 GCA_046724215.1 Pseudomonadota bacterium
CAGCCGTCCTTCCAGCTCGGCCTGTTCACGCCGCAGTCGCCGATGCTCGACGCGGCGACCGCGCAGACCCTGCGCGAGATCGTGGCCAAGGGTGCCATGCCGCCGCTCGTGCTCATTGTCGACGACTGCCGCGGCGCCTACGACCGGCTGCGCGCCCGCGGAGTCGAGTTCACGCAGGAGCCCGTCGACCGTTACGGCACCGTGGACGCCGGCTTCCGCGATCCGTCGGGGAACGGATGGAAGATGATCCAGGCGCGGTGACCGGCGAGCGACAACGCCAAGCGAAGAACGGGGGCCGCTGCTCCCTAGGCGTCGACGTCGAGGTCGTGCCCAATTCCGCATCCTTGCGTAGGGGCGCGCTGCGCGCGCCCGTCTTCAGCGCTCATCGCGAAATCGACGATAGAGGGGCGCCCGGACGCTGCCCGGGCGCGCGCAGCGCGCCCCTACGGCACCCCATCCATCCGCCCCTTCTACCCTAGACCGACTTGAGCTGGGCGGTGTCGATGGGGAGCTGGCGCAGACGCTTGCCGGTCGCGGCGAAGACGGCGTTGACGACGGCGGGGGAGACCGCCGAGGTCGCCGGCTCGCCCATGCCGCCGGGCGCCTCGCCGCTCTTGACGATATGCACCTCGACGGCCGGCGCCTCGTCGATGCGCACGACCGGGTAGCTGTCGAAGTTGCTCTGCTCGACGCGGCCGTCCTTGAGAGTGATCTGGCCATAGAGCGTGGCGCCGAGCCCGAAGATGATGCCGCCCTGGACCTGCGCCTCGACCGTATCCGGATTGACGACCATGCCGCAGTCGACGGCGCAGACCACCCGCTGGACGCGGACCTTGCCGTCCTTGCCGACGGCGACTTCGGCCACCTGCGCCATGTAGGTGCCGAAGCCGAAGAGGACCGCGATGCCGCGGCCGCTGCCGGCGGGCATCGGCGTGCCCCAACCGGCCTTCTCGGCCGCGAGGTCGAGCACGCCGCGGGCGCGCGGGGCCTTGCCGAGCAGGGCGCGGCGAAATTCGACCGGATCCTTGCCCGCCTTGGCGGCGAGCTCGTCGATGAAGCCCTCGACCATGAAGGCGTTGTGGGTGATGCCGACGCCGCGCCACCAGCCGGTGCTGATGCCAGCCGGCGGCTCCTGGCGCACGAAGTCGGTGCGCAGGTTGGGGAAGTCGTAGGGCCCGGCGGCGCCGTCGACGGCGTCGAAATCGAACCCGTCCTTGAAGGCCGGCGGCAGCCAGCGCGCGACGATCGACGGGCCGACCACGCGATGGCTGAAGGCGGTCACCGCGCCCGACGCATCGAGGCCGGCGGCGAGCCGGTCATAGTAGTAGGGCCGGTAGACGTCGTGCTGAATATCTTCCTCGCGCGTCCAGACCACCTTGACGGGGCCGTCGACCTGCTGGGCGATGCGCACGGCCTGCGGAATGAAATCCACCTCGAGGCGGCGGCCGAAGCCGCCGCCGATGAGATGGTTGTGGACGGTCACCTTCTCGACCGGCAGGCCGGCGGTCGCGGCGGCGATGTCGCGGGCGCGGGCCGCCACCTGGATGCCGACCCAGACGTCGCAGGCATCCGGGCGCAGATGCACGGTGCAGTTGATGGGCTCCATGGTGGCGTGCGCCAGCATGGGCAGCTGGTAGTCGGCCGCGACGGTCGTCGCGGCGGCCTTCATCGCGGCGTCGACGTCGCCGGCATGGGGGCCGGGGACGCCCGGCTTGTCCGCGACCGCGGCGAGCTGTGCCACGATATCGGCGGTCGAGAGATGCGCATTGGCGCCCGCGTCCCAGGTGACGGCAAGGGCCTCGAGCCCCTTCCTGGCGGCGCCCATGTGATCGGCGACGACGGCCACGGCATCGGCGAGGCGCACGATCTGGCGCACGCCGGCGACGGCCTTGGCCTTACTGTCGTCGACGCTCGCAAGCTTGCCGCCGAAGACCGGACAGGCGGCGACGGTCGCGATCTTCATGCCGGGAAGCTTCACGTCGATGCCGTACTCGGCCGTGCCGTTCACCTTGCCGGCGGCGTCGAGGCGCTTGGCCGGCGTGCCGATGAGGTGGAAGTCCGTCGGGTCCTTGAGCGCGACCTTCTCCGGCACCGGCAGCGCTGCTGCCTTGTCGACCAAGTCACCATAGCCGAGGCGGCGGTTGCTGGCGTCGTGGATGACGGCGCCTTTCTCGGCGCGACAGGCGGCGGGATCCACCTGCCAGGTCGCGGCCGCGGCGGCGATCAGCATCGTGCGTGCCGCGGCGCCGGCCTGCCGCAGCGGCTCCCACGACGCGCGCACGGCGGTCGAGCCGCCGGTCGCCTGCTCGCCGCCGACGAGCGGATTGCCGTAACGCGTGCGGTCGCCGGGCGCGTGCTCGGGCTGTACCTGGTCGAGGCCGACCTCCAGCTCCTCGGCGAGGAGCATGGAGATGGAGGTGTAGGTGCCCTGCCCCATCTCGACATAGGGCATGACGAGCGCGACCTTGCCGTCGCGGCCGATGCGGATGAAGGCGTTGGGCGCGAACTCGGCGTCGCCAGCATCCGCCGCAGGGGGAAGCCTGGGGAGCGCGACGCTCAGCAGCAGCCCGCCACCGGCGGCGGCGCTGGCGGCGAGGAACGTCCGGCGGGAGAGATTGCGCGGCGGCGTGGCAAGAGAGGTCAAGCGGTCGACGAACATAGGGCCGCCTCCCTAACCGTTGGAGCCGGCGGCCTGCGCCGCCTGCTTGATGGCCTGACGGATCCGCACATAGGTGCCGCAGCGGCAGATGTTGCCGGACATGGCGTCGTCGATGTCGGCGTCGGTCGGCTGCGGCTTGTCGGCGAGGAGCGCAGACGCCGACATGATCTGGCCGGACTGACAGTACCCGCATTGCACGACCTCGAGGTCCAGCCATGCCTTTTGGATCTTCCGCCCCTCCGGCGTCTCGCCGATCGCCTCGATCGTGGTGACCGCCGAGGTGCCGATACTGTCGACCGTCGTGATGCAGGAGCGCGTGGCGGTGCCGTCCACATGCACGGTGCAGGCGCCGCACAGCGCCATGCCGCAGCCGAACTTCGTGCCGGTCATGCCGAGCACGTCGCGCAGCACCCACAGGAGCGGGGTGTCGCCGTCGACGTCGACCGTGTAGTCGGTACCGTTGATCTTGATGATGAAGGCCATGGGCACCTCCGCACTGCCGGTTCGCCTGGACATTGGACGAGCGCCGCCGAGGACCGCAGGAGAGCCATCCGAGCGCGGCGACGGACCGGGCGACCTTACGCCTCTCCCGGCCGCACGATATTTAACGAACGTGCGCGGTTTGGTATCTGCGTGCGCAAATCGCCCGCGACGCGCCACTGGGTCACGGTGGCGATCCCGTGGTCGCCTCTTGCGCGATGGCGGCCAGCGCGTCGGCCATGGCGCCGACAATCCGCTCCGTGCCCTGGTCGATTCCGTGACGTCGGGCGAGCCATTGCGGATCGTTGGAGGACTTCCGGGCGACACCGGCGGCGGCCTGAACGGCCGCCGCCGCTGTTACGATCTTGTGGCAGGTGCCGCGCCGCGGGCGCAAGGAGCACGATGTCGCCCCCGTCGGACGGGCTCGGCGATCTTCTGGAAGAGGGAGACCACGGAAGGATTCCGTTCCCTCGATTGACGGCGACGAGCGATCCCGTTGTGCTAGATTTTCTCATGCAGGTCGGGAGGATTGGGGTCGCAGGGAATGCCGACACCGAAGGACTACGCGAGGGACGCCGCGGCGGCGCTCCACGAGGCGCTGCGCGTCGCGCCCGGCGACTCCGACAGCGAGGCGACCGCCGCCGTCATCGAGCAAGCGATCAGAGACGCCACCCGCGAGCGCGACGACCAGGGCCGCCGGCAGTTGAAGGAGGCGCAGGCCGCAGCCGAGCAGCGTCTGGCGCGCCTGCTGAGCTCATCGCCGGCGGTGATCTACAGCTTCAAGGCCGCCGACGATTTTGCTCCGACCTTCGTCAGCGACAACATCGCCGGGGTGTTCGGCTATGCGCCGCCCGAGTACATGCAGGACCCGTCGTTCTGGCGCGACCGCGTCCACCCCGACGACCTTGCACGGGTGGAGGACGCCGTATCGACGGTCTTTCAGCACGGCATCCACACGATCGAGTATCGCTTTCGTCGCAAGGACGGCAGCTACTGCTGGGTGAACGACGAGCAGCATCTGCTGCGCGACGCCGCCGGCCAGCCGTCGGAGATCGTGGGTTCCTGGAGCGACGTCAGCGCGCGCAGGGCCGCCGAGGAAGCAAAGGCGGCGGCCCATGCCCGTCTGGCGCAACTGCTCGCCAGCTCGCCGGCGGTGATCTACAGCTACCGGGCGACGGGCGACTTCGCGCCGACGTTCGTGAGCGAGAATATCCGGGACTGGCTGGGCTACGAGCCGGGGGAGTACCTGAGGGATCCGGACTTCTGGCGGCGCTCCGTGCACCCCGACGACCTCCCCGCCGTGGAGGCGCAGTCGGCCCGCCTGTTCAAGCACGGCCGCAACACCGCCGAGTATCGCTTCCTCAGGAAGGACGGCACCTATGCCTGGGTCGTCGACGAACAGCGGCTGGTTCGCGACGGCAGCGGCCAGCCGGCCGAGGTCGTCGGCTCCTGGAGCGATATCGGCGAGCGCAAGCGGGCGGAGGCAGCGGCGGCGGCGGCCCGGGAGCGCGTCGAGCACCTCCTGGCGCGCTCGCCGGCCGTGATCTACAGCTTCAAGGCGTCCGGCGACTTCGCGCCCACCTTCATCAGCCAGAACGTCAGGGAGCTGCTGGGCTACGAGCCGGCGGAATATCTGGAGAGCCCGGATTTCTGGCGCAGCCGCCTGCACCCCAAGGACAGCGAGCGGATCGACGCCGAGTTTCCGCGCCTGTTTTCCGACGCGCATCTCAGCATCGAGTACCGCTTCCGCAAGAAGGACGGCAGCTACTGCTGGATCGCCGACGAGCTGCAGCTGCTCCGCAATGCGGCGGGCGAGCCGCAGGAGGTGGTGGGCTCGTGGACCGACATCACCGCGCGCCGGCAGATCGGCGAGGCCCTGGTCGCCGCCCAGGATCGCATCGGTCGCCTGCTGCTGTCCGCCCCGGCGGTGATCTACAGCTACAAGGCGACGGGAGACTTCGCCCCCACCTTCGTCAGCCAGAACATCCGCGACTGGCTCGGCTACGAGCCGCGCGAGTATCTGGAGAACCCGGATTTCTGGCGCCGCTGCGTGCATCCCGAGGAGCTCGCGGCCGTGGAGGCCGAAGCCGTCAAGTTGTTCAAGAAGGGCCGCCACACGGTCGAGTACCGCTTCCGCAAGAAGGACGGGGTCTACTGCTGGGTCGCGGACGAGCAACGCCTGATCCGCGACGAGGACGGCCAGCCCGCCGAAGTGGTGGGCTCCTGGAGCGACATCAGCGAACGCAAGCGGGCGGAGGAGGCCGCCGCCGCCGCGCGGGAGCGCATCGAGCATCTGCTCGCGAGCTCGCCGGCCGTGATCTACAGCTTCAAGGCCACCGGCGATTATGCGCCGACCTTCATCAGCCAGAACGTCAAGGACCTGCTCGGCTACGACCGCGAGGAATACCTGAACAGTGCGGATTTCTGGCAGAGCCGCATCCATCCCCAGGACAGCCCGCGCATTCTGCGGGCCTATGCGCGCCTGTTCGAGGAGGAGCGGCTCAACAGCGAGTACCGGTTCCGCAAGAAGGACGGCAGCTACTGCTGGGTGAGCGACGAGCTCCAGGTGATTCGCAATGCGGCGGGCGACCCGATCGAGGTGGTCGGCGCCTGGAGCGACGTGACCCAGCGCAAGCAGCTCGGCGAAGCCCTGGTCGCCGCCCAGGAGCGCCTCGAACATCTGCTCTCATGCGCACCCGCGGTGATCTACAGCTTCAAGGCGAGCGGCGATTTCGCGCCGACCTTCGTCAGCCAGAACATCCGGGACTGGCTGGGCTACGAGCCGCAGGAGTATCTGGAGAATCCGGAGTTCTGGTGGCGCTGCGTCCATCCGGACGATCGCGCCGCCGTGGAGGCGAAGTCGGTCCGGCTCTACAAGAAGGGCCGCCACACGGTCGAGTACCGGTTCCTGAAGAAGGACGGCACCTACTGCTGGGTGATCGACGAGCAGCACCTGATCCGGAACAAGGACGGCGAGCCGGTCGAAGTGGTCGGCTCCTGGAGCGACGTGACGGCACCCAAGGAAGCCGAGATGGCGTTCCAGCGCAGCGAGCAGCGCCTGACCGACGCCATCGAAACGATTTCCGAAGGATTCTCGCTGTACGACGCCGAGGACAAGCTGATCGTCTGCAACAAAGCCTACGGCGACCTTCTCTATCCCGGCATGGGCACGCCGGCGCCGGGCACGCCCTATGAGACGCTGATCCGCAATGCGGCGGCGCAGGGCCTGGTGCAGGACGCCAAGGGACGCGAAGACGCGTGGGTCGCGGAACGGCTGGCGCGACATAGGCAGCCCGGCGATCCCCATGTGCAGCGCCGCGCCGACGGCAGCTGGATCCACATCAACGAGCGCAAGACCGCCGAGGGCGGGACCGTCGCCGTCTACACCGACATCACGGAAATCAAGCGCGCCGAGGAGGAGCTGCGCGAGGCGAAGCGCAAGGCCGATCTGGCGAACGAACTGGTCAGCGAGAAGAACCGCGCGCTCGAGATGCTCTCGACGAAGCTGTCGAAATACCTGTCGCCGCAGGTCTACTCCTCGATCTTCAGCGGCAAGCGCAGCGTCGAGATCGCCTCGAGCCGCAAGAAGCTGACGGTGTTCTTCTCGGACATCGCGGACTTCACCCGCACCACCGACGACCTCGAGTCCGAGGAGCTGACCGGCCTCCTTAACCATTACCTGACGGAGATGTCGAAGATTGCACTGGAGCACGGCGCCACCATCGACAAGTACATCGGCGACGCCATGCTGGCCTTTTTCGGCGATCCCGAGACCAAGGGCACCAAGGAAGACGCCATGGCCTGCGTCGGCATGGCGATCGCCATGCAGCGCCGGATGCGGGAGCTCCAGTTCGAATGGCGCGATGGCGGCCTGGAGAAGCCGTTCGAGATGCGCATCGGCATCGCCACCGGCTATTGCACGGTCGGGAACTTCGGCAGCGAGGACCGCATGGACTACACCATCATCGGCAACGAGGTGAACCTTGCGTCCCGGCTGCAGTCGCACGCCGAGCATGGCGGCATCCTGATCAGCCACGAGACCTATTCGCTCGTCAAAGACAGGATACTCGCCGAGGAACAGACGGCCATCCAGGCCAAGGGGTTCGCCAAGCCCGTGCGCAACTACAAGGTCCTCGACCTGGTCGACAGGCTGGGCCAGGGCCGGGTGATCCGTGAGGAAAAGGACGGCCTGCGGCTCTTCCTGGACCTGCAGAAGCTTGACCGGGCGGCCGCCGTACAGGCCCTCAAGAGCATCCTTTCCCGACCGGAACTGAACGGAAGCCAGGATCCGAATGCCGACGATGCGCAGTCATAGGGTCAGATCAACCTTGCGGACCCGGCCTGCGGCCGGTGCTAGGGTAGGCGCAGTCCGCGACGATTGCCTGGAGGGTCGGACATCATGACGACGCCGAGGGAGCACGCCAGGAGCGCGGCGGTGGCCCTGCATCAGGTCCTGCATATCCCGCCCCGCGATTTCGATGACGAACGCACCGCCGCCGTCATCGAGCAGGCCATCCGGGAGGCCACGCGCGAGCGCGACAACCGGGCGCGCCGCCAGCTGAAGGAAGTCCAGGCCGCCGCCGAGGAGCGCCTGGCGCGGCTGCTGAGCTCGTCGCCGGCGGTGATCTACAGCTTCCGGGCGACCGGCGATTTCGGACCGACCTTCGTCAGCGACAATATCGCCGCCGTCTTCGGCTATGCGACGTCGCAGTACATGGAGGACCCCAACTTCTGGCGCGACCGGGTGCATCCCGACGATCTGGCCCGCGTCGAGGACGCGATCGCGAAGTTCTTCCAGAACGGGGTCCACACGGTGGAATATCGCTTCCGCCGCAAGGACGGCACCTACTGCTGGGTGAACGACGAGCAGCATCTGGTCAAGGGCGCCGACGGCAAGCCGCTGGAGGTCGTCGGCTCCTGGAGCGACATCACCGCGCGCAAGGCGGCCGAGGAGGCGAAGGCGGCGGCGCACGCCCGGCTGGCCCAGCTGCTCGCCAGCTCACCGGCAGTGATCTACAGCTACAAGGCGACCGGCGACTTCGGGCCGACGTTCGTCAGCGAGAACATCCGCGACTGGCTCGGCTACGAACCGGCGGAGTATCTGGAGAATCCCGATTTCTGGCGGCGCTCGGTGCATCCCGACGATCTCGCCGAGGTCGAAGCGAAATCCGCCCGCCTGTTCAAGACGGGCCGCAACACCGCCGAATATCGGTTCCTAAGGAAGGACGGCGCCTATTGCTGGGTCGTCGACGAGCAGCGCCTGATCCGCGACAGGAACGGCCAGCCGGCCGAGGTCGTCGGCTCCTGGAGCGACATCAGCGAGCGCAAGAAGGCCGAGGCCGCCGCGGCGGAAGCCCACCAGCGCGTCGAGCATCTGCTGGCCCGCTCGCCGGCGGTGATCTACAGCTTCAAGGCCACCGGCGACTATGCCCCCACATTCATCAGCCAGAACGTCAAGGACCTGCTCGGCTACGAGCGTGAGGAGTATCTGGAGAGCCCGGATTTCTGGCTGAGCCGCCTGCATCCCAAGGACAACGACCGCATCCTCGGCGAGTTCCCGCGGCTCTTCGCGGAGGGTCACCTCAGCATCGAGTACCGCTTCCGCAAGAAGGACGGCAGCTACTGCTGGATCGCCGACGAGCTGCAACTGCTGCGCGACGCGGCGGGCGAGCCGCAGGAGGTGGTGGGCTCGTGGAACGACATCACCGCGCGCAAGCAGATCGGCGAGGCGCTGGTGGCCGCCCAGGACCGCATCGGGCGCCTGCTGTCCTCCGCCCCCGCGGTGATCTACAGCTACCGCGCGACCGGCGATTTCGCGCCGACCTTCGTCAGCCAGAACATCCGCGACTGGCTGGGCTACGAGCCGCGCGAGTACCTGGAGAACGCCGACTTCTGGCGCCGCTGCGTGCATCCCGACGAGCTCGCCGCGGTCGAGGCCGAATCCATCAACCTCTACAAGAAGGGCCGCAACACGGCGGAATACCGGTTCCGCAAGAAGGACGGCACCTACTGCTGGGTGAACGACGAGCAGCGCCTGATCCGCGATCCCGATGGGCAACCGTCGGAGGTGGCGGGCTCCTGGAGCGACATCAGCGAACGCAAGCGAGCGGAGGAAGCCGCCGCCGCGGCGCGCGAGCGCATCGAGCATCTGCTCGCCAGCTCGCCGGCCGTGATCTACAGCTTCAAGGCGACCGGCGACTATGCCCCCACTTTCATCAGCCAGAACGTCAAGGACCTGCTCGGCTACGACCGCGAGGAATACCTCAACAGCCCGGACTTCTGGCAGAGCCGCATCCATCCGCAGGACAACCCGCGCATCCTGCGCGCCTATGCGCGCCTGTTCGAGGAGGAGCGCCTGAGCAGCGAGTACCGCTTCCGCAAGAAGGACGGCAGCTACTGCTGGGTGAGCGACGAGCTGCAGGTGATCCGCACCCCGGCGGGCGACCCGGTCGAGGTGGTGGGCGCCTGGAGCGACGTCACCCAGCGCAAGCAACTCGGCGAAGCTTTGGTGGCCGCCCAGGAGCGCCTCGAACATTTGTTGTCGTCGGCGCCCGCGGTGATCTACAGCTACAAGGCAAGCGGCGATTTCGCGCCGACCTTCGTCAGCCAGAACATCAAGGACTGGCTGGGTTATGAGCCCGGCGAGTATCTGGAGAATCCCGAGTTCTGGTGGCGCTGCGTCCACCCGGACGACCGCAAGACGGTCGAAGCCAAGTCCGCCCGCCTCTACAAGAAAGGCCGCCACACGGTCGAGTACCGGTTCCTGAAGAAGGACGGCACCTACTGCTGGGTGATCGACGAGCAACATCTGATCCGTGACAAGGACGGCGAGCCGGTCGAAGTGGTGGGCTCCTGGAGCGATGTCACGGCGCCCAAGGAAGCGGAGATGGCGTTCCAGCGCAGCGAGCAGCGCCTGACCGACGCCATCGAAACCATCTCCGAGGGATTCTCGCTCTATGACGCGGCCGACAAGCTGATCGTCTGCAACAAGGCCTACGGGGAGCTGCTCTATCCCGGCATGGGGACGCCGACGCCGGGCACGCCCTACGAGAACCTCATCCGCTCGGCCGCCGAACAGGGGCTCGTCGAGGACGCCAAGGGCCGGGTCGAGGCGTGGGTCGCCGACCGGCTGGCGCGGCACCGGCAGCCGGGCGAGGCGCACATCCAGCGCCGCTCGGACGGCCGCTGGATCCAGATCAACGAGCGCAAGACCGCGGCGGGCGAAACCGTCGCCGTCTACACCAACATCACGGAGATCAAACGCGCCGAGGAGGAGCTGCGCGAGGCCAAGCGCAAGGCCGATCTGGCGAACGAACAGGTCAGTGAGAAGAACCTGGCGCTCGAGATGCTGTCGACGAAGCTCTCGAAATACCTGTCGCCGCAGGTCTACTCCTCGATATTCAGCGGCAAACGCAGCGTCGAGATCGCGTCGAGCCGCAAGAAGCTCACCGTGTTCTTCTCCGATATCGCGGACTTCACCCGCACCACCGACGATCTCGAGTCCGAGGAACTGACCAGCCTGCTCAACCACTACCTGACGGAGATGTCGAAGATCGCGCTGGCCCACGGCGCCACCATCGACAAGTACATCGGCGACGCCATGCTGGCCTTCTTCGGCGATCCCGAGACGAAGGGCGTCAAGGAGGACGCGCTCGCCTGCGTCAACATGGCTCTCGCGATGCAGCGGCGGATGCGGGAACTGCAGTTCGAATGGCGTGACGCCGGGATGGAGAAGCCGTTCGAGATGCGTATCGGCATCAACACCGGCTATTGCACCGTCGGCAACTTCGGCAGCGAAGACCGCATGGACTACACCATCATCGGCAACGAGGTGAACCTCGCGGCCCGCCTGCAATCCCACGCTGCACTCGGCGGCATCCTCATCAGCCACGAGACCTATTCGCTCGTCAAAGACGCCGTCCTGGCCGAGGAGCAGACGGCCGTCCAGGCCAAGGGTTTCGCCAAGCCCGTACGCAACTACAAGCTCCTCGATCGTATGGACGCGCTCGATCGGGAACGCGTCATCCGCGAGGAACAAGACGGATTGCGCGTCTTCCTGGACCTGCAGAAGCTGGACAAGGAGCGTGCCGCCGAGGCGCTGAAGAGCATTCTTTCGCGCCTCACGAGCTGAGCCCGGGCGACACCGACAGAACCGCTTGACGCTTGACAGCATTCGCCCCGCGGGTTTGAGTCGAGGCGGTTTGGAACGTTCCAAAACGGCAAAGCGATGAAACGACTGCGAGTGGGACTGGTCGGTGCGGGTCTGGTGGGGCAGGCCGAACATGCGTTCTATCTGTGGGAGGAACGCGAGCGGTTCGCCTTCGTGGGGCTGGCCGACGCTTCGGCCTCGGTGCGCGCCACCCTCAAGGAGCGCTACGGTCTCGCAGACGTGCATGCCGATATCGCCGGGCTCCTTTCCGCGAAACTCGATGCGCTGGTGATCGCGGCGCCCGATCCGTTCCATCCGGACATCGCGGTCGCCGCCCTCGAGGCCGGGCTGCACGTGCTGTGCGAGAAGCCGCTGGCGCTGACGGTCGCCGGCTGCGACCGCATCGCCGCCGCGCGCGACCGCGCCGGACGCGTGCTGCAGGTCGCCTACATGAAGCGGCACGATCCTGCCTATCGGCGCGCGCTCGACCTGCTGCCCAAGAGCATCGAATCGGTGCGCTTCATCTCCGTCGAGGTCAACGATCCCGATCAAGGTCCGTTCGTGGCGCACCTGCCGATGACCTGGCCCGACGACCTGCCGGCGGCGCTGCGCGAGCAGTCGCGCGCGGCGAGCGCGCAGCAGCTGCGCGAGTCGGCCGGGAGGGCGCTCGACGAGGCCGGGGCGCGGGCGCTTGGCGGCGGCTTCCTGTCGTCGCTCGTGCACGACGTCGCCGTCGTCCACGGCATGCTGCGGCACCTTGGCTGCGAGCTGCCCGCCGAAGCCGATCACGGCGCGTTCTTCGATGGCGGCCGCGGCGTGCAACTGGCGTTCGGCCTCCCCGGCGGCGGACGCGTCGCCATGACCCATCTGAACCTGCCGGGCGTGCCCGACTACACCGAGCGCGTCACGATCTACTGCACCGATCGGATCATCGAGCTGACGTTTCCCTCGCCCTATCTGCGCCACCTGCCGACCCGGCTCACCCTGCGCCGCAGCGGCGGCGCGCACGCGCTCGAAGCGCAGGAGCATCGTCCGAGCTACGAGGAGGCGTTCCGCGAGCAGCTCCGCGCCTTTCATGCGGCCGCATGCGGCGAGGCGCCGGTCGAGACCACCGTGGAGCAGGCGCGTCGCGACATCGGGTTGCTGGTTTCCGCATTCAGAAAGGCCATGGCATGAAGATCGGCGTCTATTCGGACTCGCTGCCCCACCTCGACCGGCGCGCCATGTTCGCCTGGTGCGCCGAGCGCGGCATCTTCGACATCGAGATCGGAGTCGGCGCCTGGGGGCCGTGGCCGCGGCCGCATCTCGACCTCGCCACGATCGGCGAGCGGAAGGAGCGCGACCGGCTGGCCGGTGAACTGCGCGAGCACGGGATTCGGATCTCCGCCGTCAATGCCGCCGGCAACCTGCTGCACCCGGACGCAGCGAAGCGGAGCGATGCACAGGCCCGCTTCCGCGCTGCGGTCGATCTGGCGGTCGCGTTCCGCGTGAAGCGCGTCATCACGATGAGCGGCTGTCCCGCCGGCGCCGGCGGCGGTTCGATCAGCGTATTTCCGTGCTGGGCGACGTCGGCCGACGACGAGAAGTTGTTCGCCTGGCAACTCGAGAACGAACTGGGTCCGTTCTGGCGCGCCACCAGCGACTGGCTCGCCAAGACCGCCCCCGAGGTAATGGTTTGCTTCGAGATGCATCCCGGCGTCTCGATCTTCAACGCCGCCGGGTTCGAGGCACTGACGCCGTATATCGGGCGCAACATCGGTCTCAACCTCGATCCCAG
>JBKOWC010000180.1:0-16266 GCA_046724215.1 Pseudomonadota bacterium
CTCGAACTACCGGCCGCAGTTCTACTTCCGCACGACGGACGTGACGGGGACGATCAAGCTGCCGGAGGGCACGGAGATGGTGATGCCCGGCGACAACATCACGATGGAGATCGACCTGATCACGCCGATCGCGATGGACGAAGGCCTGCGCTTCGCCATCCGCGAAGGCGGCCGCACCGTCGGCGCCGGCGTCGTCGCCTCCATCATCGAGTAGTGGCCGGATCGGCCGAAGCAAACTGAACGAGCAGAAGCGAGACGAGCGTCGACCATGGAGAGCCAGAACATACGCATACGCCTGAAGGCGTTCGATCACCGCGTGCTCGACCAGTCGACGAGCGAGATCGTTAACACGGCCAAGCGGACCGGCGCGCAGGTGCGTGGCCCGATCCCGCTGCCGACCCGGATCGAGAAGTTCACGGTCAACCGGTCGCCCCATGTCGACAAGAAGAGCCGCGAGCAGTTCGAGATTCGGACCCACAAGCGTCTGCTCGACATCGTCGATCCGACGCCGCAAACGGTCGACGCGCTGATGAAGCTCGATCTGGCGGCCGGCGTCGACGTCGAGATCAAGCTGAAGAACTAGGGGCGGGATCATGCGTACCGGTCTGATCGCGCGGAAACTGGGCATGTCGCGTCTCTTCGGCGAGGAAGGCGCTCATGTGCGGGTGACCGTGCTCAAGGTCGATAAATGCGAGGTCGTCGCCGTGCGCACGGCCGAGCGCGACGGCTATACCGCCGTGCAGCTCGGTGTCGGCACACGCAAGGCGAAGAACCTGTCGAAGGCCGTGCGCGGCCACTTCGCCAAGGCCAAGGTGGAGCCGAAGCGCAAGCTCGCGGAGTTCCGCGTCAGCACCGATGCGCTGCTCGACGTCGGCGCCGAGCTGGTCGCGAATCATTTCGTCGCCGGCCAGTTCGTCGACGTCACCGGCACGACGATCGGCAAGGGCTTTGCCGGATCGATGAAGCGCTGGAACTTCGGCGGCTTGCGCGCCACGCACGGCGTCTCGGTCTCGCATCGCAGCCATGGCTCGACCGGCAACCGCCAGGATCCGGGCCGCACCTTTCCGAACAAGAAGATGGCGGGGCACCTGGGCGTCGAACGTGTGACCACGCTCAATCTCAAGGTCGTCGCCACCGACAGCGACAAGGGCCTGATCATGATCCGCGGCGCCGTCCCCGGTCACGAAGGCAGCTACGTTCTCGTGCGCGACGCTGTCAAACGCAAGCTGCCCAAGGACGTGCCGTTTCCGGCGGCGCTGCGCGCGACGGCCGCCGCCGGCGCGCCCGCTGCGGCCGAGAGCAAGGAATAGCCGTCATGAAGTGCGCCGTAACGGACCTGGACAACAAGCAGGTCGGCGAGATCGACCTGGCGGACGATGTGTTCGGCCTGCCGGTTCGCCAGGGCATCCTGGCGCGTGCCGTCAATTGGCAGCTCAACAAGCGCCGCCAGGGGACGCACAAGACCAAGGGTATCAGCGACATCCGCGGCACGACCAAGAAGCCGTACAAGCAGAAGGGCACCGGCAGCGCCCGCCAGGGCAGCCTGCGCTCGCCGCAGTTCCGCGGCGGCGCCCGCATCTTCGGCCCGGTCGTGCGCAGCCACGCCACGGACCTGCCGAAGAAGGTGCGCAAGCTGGCGCTCAAGACGGCGCTCTCCAGCAAGCAGGCCGACGGCCGGCTGATCGTCGTCGACGACGTCAAGGTCAAGGCGGCGAAGACCGGCGACCTCGCCAAGCGGTTGGGCAAGCTCGGGTGGGGTGCCACACTGATCATCGGCGGACCGGCCGTGGACGCGGATTTCCTGCGCGCCGCCGCCAACATTCCCAACCTCGACGTGTTGCCGCAACAGGGCGCCAACGTCTACGACATCCTGCGGCGCCATACCCTGGTGCTCACCAAGGATGCCGTCCAACACCTGGAGGCTCGACTGAAATGAGCAGGCAGCCGGTGAAGGTGAGCCAGGAGCGGATGTACGAGCTGATCCGCTCGCCGATCGTGACCGAGAAGTCGACCATGGGCTCGCAGCACAACCAGGTGACGTTCCGCGTCCCGCTCGACGCCAGCAAGCCCGAGATCAAGGCGGCCGTCGAAGGCCTGTTCAAGGTCAAGGTGGCGGCCGTCAACACGCTGCGGGTCAAGGGCAAGGTAAAACGGTTCCGCGGCACGGTCGGCAAGCGTCCGGACCGGAAGAAGGCGATCGTGACCCTATCCGAGGGCAGCTCGATCGACGTCACGACGGGGATCTAGGCCATGGCACTGAAGAACTACAAGCCGACCACGCCGGGTCAGCGACAGGTCGTGATCGTCGACCGTTCGGAACTGTGGAGCGGCCGTCCGGTCAAGGCGCTGACCGAGGGCCTGCGCAAGACCGGCGGGCGCAACAATCACGGTCGCCTGACCGCCTTCCGCGTCGGCGGCGGACACAAGCGGCGCTTCCGCATCATCGATTTCAAGCGCCGCAAATTCGACGTCGCCGGCACGGTCGAGCGCCTGGAATATGATCCGAACCGGACGGCGTTCATCGCACTGATCCGCTATGCCGACGGCGAGCAGACCTACATCCTGGCGCCGCAGCGTCTCAAGGCCGGCGACGAAGTGATCGCCGGCGAGCGCGCCGACATCAAGCCGGGCAATGCGATGCCGCTGAAAAGCATCCCGGTCGGGACGATCGTGCACAACGTCGAGCTGAAGCCCGCAAAGGGCGGCCAGCTGGCGCGTTCCGCCGGCACCTATGTGCAGCTGGTCGGCCGCGATGCCGACTTCGCCCTCCTGCGCCTCGGCTCGGGCGAGGTGCGCAAGGTATCCAGCGAGTGCATGGCGACGATCGGCGCCGTCTCCAATCCCGACCAGCAGAACGTCAGCATCGGCAAGGCCGGCCGCAGCCGCTGGATGGGCATCCGTCCCTGCGTGCGCGGCGTCGCCATGAACCCGATCGACCACCCGCATGGCGGCGGCGAAGGCCGCACCTCCGGCGGCCGCCATCCGGTGACGCCGTGGGGCAAGCCGACGAAGGGCAAGAAGACGCGTCACAACAAGAAGACCGACGGCATGATCCTGCGCCGTCGTCAGGCGGCGAAGTAGAGGAGGGCGGATACACGTGGCCCGTTCAGTTTGGAAGGGACCGTTCGTCGACGGCTTTCTGTTGAAGAAGGCCGAAGCCACGCGCGCGTCCGGGCGCAACGAAGTGATCAAGACCTGGTCGCGGCGGTCGACGATTCTGCCGCAGTTCGTCGGCCTGACGTTCGGCGTCTACAACGGCCACAAGTTCCTGCCGGTGCTGGTGACCGAGAACATGATCGGCCACCGCTTCGG
Organism: Pseudomonadota bacterium; assembly: GCA_046724215.1. GTDB lineage: Bacteria > Pseudomonadota > Alphaproteobacteria > Dongiales > Dongiaceae > JBKOWC01. The sequence goes on from JBKOWC010000180.1 coordinate 3,313, forward strand.
CGAGTTCTCGCCGACGCGCGTGTTCCACGGCCATACCGCCGCCGACAAGAAGGCCAAGAAGGTCGAGACGAAATGAGCAAGCAGAAGGCACCGCGCCGCGAGGCGGACAACGAGGCGAAGGCGGTCGCGCGCCTGCTGCGCGGCAGCCCGCGCAAGCTCAACCTCGTCGCCGAGCTCATCCGCGGCAAGGACGCTGGACCGGCGCTGGCGGAGCTGACGTTCTCGAAGCGCCGCATCGCCGGATCGGTGAAACGCGTGCTGCAGGCGGCGATCGCCAACGCCGAGAACAACCATCAGCTCGACGTCGACCGGCTCTACGTGGCCGAGGCGACGGTCGGGCGCGGGATGGTCATGAAGCGTTTCCACGCGCGGGCGCGCGGACGCGGGGCGCGGATCCTGAAGCCCTGGAGCAACCTGACCGTGATCGTCCGCGAGCGCGAGGAGAGCAAGTAGATGGGCCAGAAAGTCAATCCGATCGGCCTGCGCGTCGGCGTCAACCGCACCTGGGATTCGCGCTGGTACGCCGACAAGGGTTACGCGGGGATGCTGCACGAGGACCTGCGCCTGCGGGACTATCTGCAGGAGCGCCTGGCGCAGGCCGGCGTCAGCCGCATCGTCATCGAGCGGCCGACCAAGAAGGCGCGCATCACCATTCACACCGCGCGCCCCGGCGTCGTCATCGGCAAGAAGGGCGCCGACATCGAGAAGCTGCGCAACGACCTGCAGAAGATGACCGGCGGCGAGGTGCACCTCAACATCCTGGAAATCCGCAAGCCGGAGATCGACGCCAAGCTGGTGGCGGAGAACATCGCGCAACAGCTGGAACGTCGCGTCGCCTTCCGGCGGGCCATGAAGCGAGCGGTGCAGTCGGCCATGCGCCTGGGGGCGAGCGGCATCCGCATCAACTGCGGGGGACGCCTCGGCGGCGCCGAGATCGCGCGCATGGAGTGGTACCGCGAGGGCCGCGTGCCGCTGCATACGCTGCGCGCCGATATCGACTACGGGCGGGCGACGGCCAAGACGACCTACGGCACCTGTGGCGTCAAGGTCTGGGTATTCAAGGGCGAGATCCTGGCACACGACCCGATGGCGCAGGACAAGCGCGCGCAGGAGCAGCAGGTCGCGCGCTAGCGCGCGCCTGCGCGGGTCGGAGGACGGAACGAGATGCTGCAACCGAAGCGAACCAAGTACCGGAAGGCCCACAAGGGCCGCATCCACGGTGCGGCCAAGGGCGGCCACACGCTCAATTTCGGCGCCTTCGGCCTGAAGGCCGTCGAACCCGGCCGCGTCACCGCGCGCCAGATCGAGGCGGCGCGGCGCGCCGTGACCCGCCACCTGAAGCGCGTCGGCCGCGTCTGGATCCGAATCTTCCCGGACGTCCCGGTCTCCCGCAAGCCGGCCGAGGTACGCATGGGCAGCGGCAAGGGCACGCCCGAATACTGGGTCTGCCGCATCCATCCCGGGCGGATCATGTTCGAGATCGACGGCGTGCCGCGCGGCATCGCGCAGGAGGCCTTCGAGTTGGCGGCCGCCAAGCTGTCGGTCAAGACCCGGTTCGTCACGCGCCTGGCGGAGGGACACTGAGACATGAAGATCGAGGATCTGCGCGGGAAGACGCCGGACCAGCTGAACGGCGAGCTGATCGCCCTCAGGAAGGAGGCGTTCAACCTGCGCTTCCAGAAGGCGAGCGGCCAGCTCGAGAATACGGCGCGCGTGCGCCAGGTGCGGCGCGACATCGCCCGCATCCAGACGCTGTTGAACGGCAAGGCGCAGGCCGCGTCGTAGGAGTGAAGGGTATGCCGAGACGTGTTCTGCAGGGCGTTGTCGTGAGCGACAAGATGGACAAGACCATCGTCGTCCAGGTCGAGCGGCGCGTCATGGATCCGCTTTACAAGAAGTTCGTCCGCCGCACGAAGAAGTACTCGGCGCATGACGAGAACAACGTCCACAAGGTGGGCGAGACGGTGCGCATCCGCGAATGCCGCCCGATCTCCAAGCGCAAGCGCTGGGAGGTCTTGGCTGAATCCGAGACCGCCGCGAGCTAGGAAGGACCACGCCCATGATCCAGATGCAGACGAACCTGGAGGTGGCCGACAATTCGGGCGCGCGCCGCGTGCAGTGCATCAAGGTGCTCGGCGGCTCGAAGCGGAAGTATGCCGGCGTCGGCGACGTCATCGTCGTCTCCATCAAGGAGGCGATCCCGCGCGGCCGCGTCAAGAAGGGCGACGTGCATCAGGCGGTGATCGTGCGCACCGAGAAGGAGATCCGGCGGCCGGACGGCAGCTCGATCCGCTTCGACCGCAATGCGGCGGTCCTGATCAACAAGCAGGGCGAGCCGATCGGCACCCGCATCTTCGGTCCGGTGACGCGCGAGCTGCGGTCCAAGAATTTCATGAAGATCATCTCGCTGGCGCCGGAAGTGCTGTAGGCGGGCGGGAGGCAAGGTGCGGCGATGGCTGTGAAGTTCAAGATCCGGAAGGGCGACAAGGTGGTCGTCATCACCGGCAAGGAAAAGGGCAAGACCGGCGAGGTCCTCGGCGTGCTGCGCGACAAGGCGCGTGTGCTGGTGCAGGGCGTCAACATCGTGAAGCGGCACACGCGGCCGTCGGCGGCGAATCCCGGCGGCATCATCGACAAGGAGGCGCCGCTCCACATTTCCAACGTCGCGCATGTCGATCCGAAGTCCGGCAAACCGACGCGCGTCGGCTTCAAGATCCTGGACGGCGGCCGCAAGGTGCGCGTGGCGCGCCGCTCCGGCGAACCGATCGACTTATAGGCGGGTGGGACCCATGGCTCGACTGCATGAACACTACGACAAGGTCGTCCGCCCGGCGCTGATGAAGGAGTTCAGCTACCAGAACCCCATGCAGGTGCCGCGGCTCGACAAGATCGTCATCAATATGGGTGTCGGCGAGGCCACCCAGGACCAGAAGAAGCTGCAGGCCGCGGCCGCCGATTTGACGGCGATCTCGGGTCAGAAGCCGGTGATCACCAAGTCGCGGAAGTCGATCGCCAACTTCAAGCTGCGCGAGGGCCTCAGCATCGGCTGCAAGGTCACGCTGCGGCGTGCCCGCATGTACGAATTCCTCGACCGGCTGATCTCGGTGGCGCTGCCGCGCGTTCGCGATTTCCGTGGCGTGAACGGGCGCAGCTTCGACGGGCGCGGCAACTACGCGCTCGGCCTGAAGGAGCAGCTGGTGTTCCCCGAGATCGACTACGACAAGACCGACACGGTGCGCGGCATGGACATCGTGATCTGCACGACCGCGAAGACCGATGCCGAGGCCAAGGCCCTGCTCAAGGGCTTCGATATGCCCTTCACGAATTGATGGCTGCCTGGAGAAGCGAGCGATGGCAAAGACGAGTTCGATCGAGCGGAACAACAAGCGAGTGCGCCTGGCCAAGAAGCACGCCGTGCGCCGGGCGCGCCTGAAGGCGACCGCGAACGACGAGTCGCTGCCGATGGAGCAACGCTTCGCCGCAAGGTTGAAGCTGGCGGAGATGCCGCGCAACGGATCGCCGGTGCGGCAGCACAACCGCTGCGAGCTGACCGGCCGGCCGCGCGGCGTCTATCGGAAATTCAAGCTGTCGCGCATCGCGCTGCGCGAATTGGCATCGACCGGCCAGATTCCTGGCATGGTCAAGTCGAGCTGGTAAGGAGGACCGTGGGATATGGCGATGACCGACCCACTGGGTGATTTGCTGACGCGCATCCGCAACGGGCAGAAGGCGAAGATGCCGAGCATCTCGTGCCCGGCGTCGAAGCTGCGCGCGAACGTGCTGGACGTGCTGAAGCGCGAGGGCTATATCCGCGATTTCTCGGCCGCCGCGGATGCCGAGAGTCAGGCCGGCTTCAGGATCGAGCTGAAGTACAACGAAGGCGAGCCGGTGATCCGCGAGATCAGCCGGGTGTCGAAGCCGGGACGCCGCGTGTACTCGCGCATTGCTGATCTGCCGCGCGTCTACAACGGTCTGGGAATTTCGATCCTGTCGACGCCGCGCGGCGTCATGTCGGACAACGAGGCCCGTGCCGCCAACGTCGGCGGCGAGGTCCTCTGCCGAGTGTATTGAGGATTCGACGATGTCACGCGTAGGCAAGAATCCGGTCACCGTTCCGGCGGGCGTGACCGTCCAGCTCAACGGCCGCAAGCTGTCGGCCAAGGGCAAGCTCGGCGAACTGCACCTGGACGTCAGCGAGCAGGTTCAGGTGAAGGTCGACGGCGGCAAGGTCGTCTTCACGCCGGTCAACGACTCCAAGCAGGCCCGCATGATGTGGGGCACGGCGCGCAATCTCACCCGCAACATGGTGGCCGGCGTCTCCCAGGGGTTTCGCAAGAACCTGGATATCAACGGCGTCGGCTATCGCGCCGCGGTCCAGGGCAAGACGCTGCAGCTGCAGCTCGGCTACAGCCACGACGTCAACTTCCCGATCCCGGACGACGTGACGATCAAGTGCGACAAGCCGACCTCGATCAGCATCACCGGCCGCGACAAGCAGCGCGTCGGCCAGATCGCGGCCGAAATCCGCGCCTACCGCCGGCCGGAGCCCTACAAGGGCAAGGGCATCAAGTACGACACCGAAACGATCCTCCGCAAGGAAGGCAAGAAGAAGTAACGCACATGCAGCCGAACGACCTTCATACGCGGCGCCGGCGCCGCGTCCGGACGCAGATCCGCCGCAAGGCCATCGGGCGGCCGCGCCTGACCGTCTTCCGGTCGAGCAAGCATATCTACGCCCAGGTGATCGACGACGGCAAAGGCGCCACGGTGGCGGCTGCCTCGAGCGTCGACAAGGGCTTGCAGGGGAAGCTGAAGACCGGCGCCGACATCGCCGCCGCCAAGGAGGTCGGCAAGCTGATCGCGGAGCGCGCGCTTGCGGCCGGCATCACGCAGGTCGTCTTCGACCGCGGCGCTTACATCTTCCACGGCCGCGTGAAGGCGCTGGCCGACGCCGCCCGCGAGGGCGGGCTTCAGTTCTAGAAGGACGCAAGAATGGCACGAGGTCCAAAATCAGACCGCCGCGACCGGGATCGCGACCGCGACCGGCCGCGCGACGAAGTGGAGCTGATCGAAAAGCTGGTGAGCATCAATCGCGTGGCCAAGGTCGTGAAGGGCGGCCGCCGGTTCGGCTTTGCCGCCCTGGTCGTGGTCGGCGATGGCAAGGGGCGGGTCGGGCATGGCGCCGGCAAGGCGCGCGAAGTGCCCGAGGCCATCCGCAAGGCGACCGAACAGGCGAAGCGCGGATTGATCCGCGTGCCGCTGCGCGAGGGCCGCACGCTGCATCACGACGTGTTCGGGCACTTCGGCGCCGGTCGCGTGGTCTTCCGCGTTGCCGAGCCCGGTACGGGCATCATCGCCGGCGGACCGATCCGCGCGATCTTCGAGGCGCTCGGCGTGCACGACGTGGTGGCGAAGTCGATCGGCACGTCGAATCCGCACAACATGGTGAAGGCGGCGTTCTCGGCGCTCGGCCGCAGCAGTTCGCCGCGTGCCGTCGCGGCCCGCCGTGGCAAGAAGGTGAGCGAGATCCTGGGCCGCCGCGACGCGGCCGAGGCGAGGGAGTAGAGCCATGGCCGACAAGCAGCCCCGAATCAAAGTGACCCAGATCGGCAGTCCGATCGGTCGCGCCGACATTCAGCGGGCGACGCTGGTCGGCCTCGGGTTGAACAAGCGGCACCGCAGCCGCGAGCTGGAAGACACGCCGGCGGTGCGCGGCATGATCGCCAAGGTGCAGCATCTGGTGCGTGTGGAAAGCCAGGGCTAGAGCGCCTATCTGTGCAGGGAACGCTGCCCGGGCGGGGCGACGAGTTTGCGGGCCGCCACGCAGGACGGCAGAGGACGAAACGACCATGAAGTTGAACGAGATCTCCGACAACGCCGGCGCACGCAAGGCCCGCATGCGGATCGGCCGCGGCATCGGCTCCGGCAAGGGCAAGACCGGCGGCCGTGGCGGCAAGGGTCAGACGGCGCGCACGGGCGTCCACATCAAGGGCTTCGAGGGCGGCCAGATGCCGCTCCATATGCGCCTGCCCAAACGCGGGTTCAACAACATCTTCCGCCGCGATTTCGTCGTCGTAAACCTGGGTCAGCTGCAGGCCGCCATCGATGCCGGCCGGCTCGATGCGGCGCAGACGATCACTGGCGACGTGCTGCGCCGGGCCGGTCTGCTGCGCCAGGTGCGGGACGGCGTTCGCCTGCTCGGTAACGGGGAATTGAAGGCCAAGATCACCGTCGAGGTCGCCGGCGCGTCGAAAAGCGCCGTCGCCGCCGTCGAAAAGGCCGGCGGCCAGGTCGTGCTGCCGAAGCCTGCGGCCGAGGCGGCCGAACCCGCGGCCAAGGCCTGAGCGGGGCGACGCCATGGCCTCGCCGGCAGAACAACTCGCAGCCAGCCTCAATTTCGGCGCGCTCGCCAAGGCCACGGAGCTCAAGAAGCGCCTCCTGTTCACCCTCGGCGCCCTGCTCGTCTACCGGCTCGGCACCTATCTCCCGCTGCCCGGCGTCGATCCCGCCGGCATGGCGGCGGTGTTCAACACCCAGGGCGGCGGCATCCTCGGCCTCTTCGACATGTTCGCTGGCGGCGCCGTCAGCCGCATGTCGATCTTCGCCCTCAACATCATGCCGTACATCTCGGCGTCCATCATCGTCCAGCTGCTGACCAGCGTGTCGCCGCAGCTCGAGGCGCTCAAGAAGGAGGGCGAAAGCGGACGCAAGAAGCTGAACCAGTACACGCGAACGGGCACCGTCTTTCTGGCCGCGATCCAGGCCTATGGGGTGGCGGTCGGCATCTCCGGCAACAAGACGATCGTGGCGGTGCCTGGCTTCATGTTCATCCTGGGCGCCGTGCTGACGCTCACGGCCGGCACGGTCTTCCTGATGTGGCTGGGCGAGCAGATCACCAGCCGCGGTGTCGGCAACGGCACGTCGCTCATCATCTTTTCCGGCATCGTGGCGCGGTTGCCGATCGCGCTGCAGCAACTCTTCGAGCAGACGCGGACCGGCGCCATGGACGTGTTCTGGCTTCTCGTCATTCTCGTCCTGGCCGTGGCAGTCATCACGTTCATCGTGTTCATGGAGCGGGCGCAGAGGCGACTCATCGTGCAGTTTCCCAAGCGACAGGTCGGACTTCGGCAGACCTCCGGCGATACGTCGCACCTGCCGCTCAAGATCAACAGCGCCGGCGTGATCCCGCCGATCTTCGCCAGCTCGCTCCTGCTGCTGCCGTTGACGATGGTCAATTTCGGCAGCACCAACCCCGCCTTCGAGTGGCTGCAGGGCCTCTCGGCCTATCTGGGTCACGGCAAGCCTCTGTACCTGGTCCTCTATGTCGGGCTGATCGTCTTCTTCGCCTTCTTCTACACGGCGGTCGTCTTCAACCCCGTCGACACGGCCGACAATCTGAAGAAAAACGGCGGCTTTATTCCGGGATATCGCCCGGGCAAGAACACGGCCGAGTATCTCGACTACGTGCTGACCCGGCTGACCGTTGTCGGTGCCGCCTATCTGGGTTTCGTCTGCCTGTTGCCCGAACTGCTGATCGCCTGGAAAAATTTCCCGTTCTACTTCGGCGGCACCAGCCTCCTCATCGTCGTCTCCGTCACCATGGACACGGTCGCCCAGATCCATTCGCATCTGCTGGCGCATCAGTACGAAGGATTGATCAAGAAGGCCAAGCTCAAGGGCCGCCGGGGATGAAGCTGATCCTGCTGGGACCGCCCGGTGCCGGCAAGGGCACGCAGGCGAAACGCCTGGAGGATTCGCGTGGGCTGAAGCAGCTCTCGACCGGCGACATGCTGCGGGCGGCCGTCGAATCCGGCAGCGACATCGGGCGCGAGGCCAAGCGCATCATGGATGCCGGCAAGCTGGTTCCCGACGAGGTCATGATCCGCATGATCGACGAACGCATCGGCCGGCCCGACTGCAAGAACGGGATCATCCTGGACGGCTTCCCGCGAACTTCGCCGCAGGCCGAGGCCCTCGATGCGATGCTCGCCCGGCATGGCGAAAGGATCGACGCGGTCATCGAGATGGCGGTCGACCAGGAGGCGCTGGTTGAGCGGATCGCGGGGCGCTTCAGCTGCGGCAAATGCGGCGCGGTCTATCACGACAAGTTCCGGCCGCCCAAGGTGAAGGACCGCTGCGATGTCTGCGGCGCGAACGACTTCCGGCGGCGTCCCGACGACAAGCCGGAGACGGTCAAGACGCGTCTTCAGGCCTATCTCGAACAAACCGCGCCAATCCTGCCGTATTACGGGAAAAAGGGCATTCTACGCCAGGTCGATGGCATGGCCGATCCGGACGAGGTGACCCGCCAGATCGAAGCCGTCCTGACGCATGTTGCTTGACGGTCTAAGTGGTTGACTCGGGGTTTAATATTTCTATAATCCGCGCCCTCGGTTCGACCGCGACACCGGGGCGGTTCGGCGTGTCTTTAGCACGGAATTAGAGGAGCTTAGGGCGTGGCGCGTATTGCTGGCGTCAACATACCCACGCAGAAGCGGGTATTGATCGGGTTGACCTATATCCATGGGATCGGTCGCACCAAGGCGGCTGAAATCTGCGCCAAGATCGGCATCCCGCCGGAGCGCCGCGTCCATCAGCTGACGGACGACGAGGTGCTGCGCATTCGCGAGCTGATCGACCGCGAGTACCGGGTGGAGGGCGATCTGCGGCGCCAGGTGGCCATGAACATCAAGCGGCTGATGGATCTCGGCTGCTATCGCGGCCTGCGGCACCGCAAGGGTCTGCCGGTCCGCGGCCAGCGCACGCACACCAATGCGCGCACGCGGAAGGGGCCGGCACGGGCCATCGCCGGCAAGAAGAAAGCGGTCTGACGTCAAACAACGGATCTGAAGAGTCATGGGAAAACCTGCAGCCGCGCGCCCCCGGCGTCGAGAGCGCAAGAACATCACGTCGGGCGTCGCGCATGTGAACGCCAGCTTCAACAACACGGTGATCACGATCACGGACGCGCAGGGCAACACCATCGCTTGGTCGTCCTCCGGCAGCCAGGGGTTCAAGGGATCGCGCAAGTCGACCCCCTATGCCGCCCAGGTCGCGGCCGACAGCGCCGCGCGCAAGGCGATGGAGCACGGCGTCAAGACGCTGGAAGTTGAGGTCAAGGGGCCGGGATCGGGCCGCGAATCGGCGCTGCGCGCGCTGCAGGCGGCCGGCTTCACGATCACGTCGATCAAGGACGTGACGCCCATCCCGCACAACGGGTGCCGCCCGCCGAAACGGCGTCGCGTCTAAGGCGGTTGGGAGAACGCCCGCAAGGGGCGAACTTGAGAGATAGGGGCGTCAGCCGGGCAAGTGCCGGATGACGCAGGAACCAGAGAAGGGCGTCAGGGCCGTGCGCCCGTTACACGCGATGGGATTCCAATGAACGTGATTCAGAGAAATTGGACCGAGCTGATAAAGCCGAACAAGCTCAACGTCGAGGCCGGCGCCAATCCGAAGCGCGAGGCGACGGTCGTCGCCGAGCCGCTCGAGCGCGGATTCGGGTTGACGCTGGGCAATGCGCTGCGCCGCATCCTGCTGTCGTCGCTGCAGGGCGCCGCGGTCACGTCCGTTCACATCGACGGCGTGCTGCATGAGTTCTCGTCGATTCCCGGTGTGCGCGAGGACGTGACCGACATCGTCCTCAACATCAAGTCGATCGGGCTCAGAATGCATGGCGAGGGACCCAAGCGCATGCGCCTGCGCGCCGAAGGCCCTGGCGAAGTGACCGCCGGCCGCATCGAGACCGGCCACGACATCGAGATCATGAACCCGGAGCTGGTGCTCTGCACCCTCGACAAGGGCACGAAGCTCAACATGGAGTTCACGGTCGAGAACGGGAAGGGCTACGTGCCCGCCTCGCAGAATCGGCCGGAGGACGCGCCGATCGGCCTGATCCCGGTCGACGCGCTCTACAGCCCGGTGCGCAAGGTCTCCTACAAGGTCGACCACAGCCGCGTCGGACAGGTGACGGACTACGACCGCCTGTCCATGCAGATCGAGACCAACGGCGCGGTAACGCCGGACGATGCGGTCGCTCTCGCGGCGCGCATCCTGCAGGACCAGCTGCAGCTCTTCATCAATTTCGAGGAGCCGAAGCAGGTCGGGGCGGAAGCGGCGCCCATCGAGCCGCCCTTCAACAAGAACCTGCTCCGCAAGGTGGACGAGCTGGAGCTGTCGGTGCGTTCGGCCAACTGCCTCAAGAACGACAACATCGTCTATATCGGCGATCTCGTGCAGAAGACCGAGGCGGAGATGCTGCGCACGCCGAACTTCGGCCGCAAGTCGCTGAACGAGATCAAAGAGGTGCTGGCCCAGATGGGCCTGCATCTCGGCATGGAGATTCCGGGCTGGCCGCCCGAGAACATCGAGGAACTGGCCAAGCGGCTCGACGAGCCCTACTGAACGGAATCAGGACGACACGGGCCATGCGGGCCCGCCTCGCCGCCCACGGCACGACACGGCCGCGGCGGCGAGATGTGCAATCGGCTTCGCGCGCGAAGCGTGGCATGAGAGGAGGGATGCAGGATGCGGCATGGTTTGCGGGGCCGGAAGCTCAACCGGACGAGCGGTCATCGTCGCGCGCTGTTCGCCAATCTGGCGGCGGCCCTGATCAAGCATGAGCAGATCAAGACGACGCTGCCCAAGGCGAAAGACCTCCGTCCGGTGGTCGAACGGCTGATCACCCTGGGAAAGCGCGGCAACCTGCATGCCCGCCGCCAAGCTTATGCCATGCTGCGCAACGACACGGTCACGCAAAAGCTCTTCGGGGCGCTGGCCGAGCGTTACAAGACCCGCAACGGCGGCTACACCCGCGTCCTGAAGGCCGGGTTTCGCTATGGCGACATGGCGCCCATGGCGGTGATCGAACTCGTCGACCGCGATCCGGCGGCGAAGGGGCTCGACTCAGGCCCGGTCGAGGCAGCGGAGCGGGCGGAGGAAGCCGCCGCGTGACGCGTTGCCGGCACCGTCGATACAGTGAGGGGCAGCCGAGAGGCTGCCCTTTGTATTTGGCAAATCGGCACCAGTGATCATCGCGGACCGGCGATAGCATGGCACGGCGGGAAATACCGGCTTCGGCCGGACTCTTCGATTCGCTCGCGCCGCGACCGCTCGCCGATCGGCTGCGGCCGAAGACTCTGGCGGAGATCGTCGGCCAGGACCATCTGCTGGCTGCCGACGGGCCGATCGGCCGCATGGTAGCGAGCGGACGCCTGTCGTCCATGGTGCTGTGGGGGCCGCCCGGTTGCGGCAAGACCACGCTCGCCCGGCTGCTGGCCGAACATACGAAGCTGCATTTCGAGCCGCTCTCGGCGGTGTTTTCCGGCGTCGCCGACCTTCGCCGCGTCTTCGAGGCGGCCCGCTCGCGCCGTGCCGCGGGCGAGGGGACGCTGCTCTTCATCGACGAGATCCATCGCTTCAACCGCGCCCAGCAGGACGGATTCCTGCCCTATGTCGAAGACGGCACCGTGATCCTCGTCGGCGCGACGACGGAGAACCCGTCCTTCGAGCTCAATGCGGCGCTGCTGTCGCGGGTCCAGGTCTTCGTCCTCAACCGCCTCGACGACAGCGCCCTCGAGAAACTGCTGCATCGGGCCGAGCAGGCGGAGGGCCGTCCGGTTCCGCTCGACGCCGAGGCGCGCCAGGCCTTGCGCGCCATGGCCGACGGCGACGGCCGCTATCTTCTCAACATGGCCGAGGAGCTGTTCGCCTTGCCGGCGCCGCAGGTCCAGCCGCGCCTGCTCGACGTCAAGGCGTTGGCCGCGGCCGTGCAGAAGCGCGCGCCGCTCTACGACAAGGCGCAGGAGGGGCACTACAATCTGATCAGCGCGCTGCACAAGTCGCTGCGCGGCTCCGACACCGATGCGGGACTCTACTGGCTGGCGCGCATGCTGGCGGGCGGCGAGGATCCGCTCTACATCGCGCGCCGGCTCGTCCGCTTCGCCGTCGAAGACATCGGGCTCGCCGACCCGCAGGCGTTGGTGCAGGCACTGGCAGCCTGGGACACCTATGAACGGCTCGGTTCGCCGGAGGGCGAGCTGGCCATTGCCCAGTGCGTCATCTATCTCGGCACGGCGCCGAAGTCGAATGCCGCCTACACCGCCCTCAGCGCCGCCAACGCGGCCGCGCGCGAGACGGGCTCGCTGATGCCGCCCATGCATATCCTCAACGCGCCGACCCGGCTGATGAAGGACCTCGGCTACGGCAAGGGCTACGAATACGACCACGAGACGACCGAGGGCTTCTCCGGCCAGAACTACTTCCCCGACGGCATGGCGCGACGACGATTCTACGAACCGGTCGACCGCGGCTTCGAGCGCGAAATCCGCAAGCGGCTCGACTATTGGGAGAAGCTGCGGCGGCAGCGGCAGGGCGAAACGGACTGAGCGGTCACGGCCGTCGGCGGCGCGCCGCGCGCAGCAGGTTCTCCGCCAGGATGAGGGCGAGGCCCAGGAACAGGGCGACCGCCAGCCAGCCGCCGCCAATCGGCAGCCGGGGGAAGACCAGGACCGCAACGGCGATCCAGGCAAGGACGGCGACCGCGAGGCTGCCGTCGTCGACGAACAGGCCGAGCAGCTCGCGGGCCGCGTCCGCGATCCACCTCATGCCGGGCGTTCCGCATGGAAGCGGCAGAGCGCGACCATGGGCAGCGCCAAGGCCAGAAAGCCGACGATGAGGCCGAGGATCGACCAGTCCTCGCCGGGCCAGGCGAGGCCGGCGCCTTCGCCGGCCCAGAAGGCGCCGAAGGCGGAAAGCAGGACGCCGACGAGGAATTTCAGCGTGTTTTCGGGAATGCGGGCCAGGGGCCGATGCAGCGCGATCCCGAGGCCCACGACGACCAGCAGAGCGGCCGCGGCGCCGAGGCCGGCGGGCACCAGCAGGCCCCGACCCACGGCGCCGACGGCGATGACGATGAAGACGACCTCGATGCCCTCGAGCATCACGATCTTGAACGAG
>JBKOWC010000312.1:0-10794 GCA_046724215.1 Pseudomonadota bacterium
GCTCCCGGCTGCGCCGCCGTCAGGCCCGGTGGCCCCGGCCGCGCCCGCCGTGACCGCAGCGCCGACTGTCGGCGTGCCCGGGATCGCGGCCACGCCGCCGCAGGCTCCGGCCGCCGGCAGCGACCCGACCCAGACCGCAGCGCCAACGCCGCCGCCGACCGCCGTCAGGGTGCCGACGCCGCCGACGCTATCGCCGGCCTCGATCCTGGCGACACTCGGCATGGCCGAGATGCCGGAAGCCGTCAGCGCCGGCGGCACGCCCTATGTGATCGCGACGCCGGCGCCGACCTCCGAGCTCGTGGCCCTGGTGACGGACATGCGCCGCCTGGTCGCGGCACGCGACCCGGCGCTGGCGGAGCGCCTCGTGCGCCGGCTTCCCGGCACGGACCGCGCCGGCGGGCTCGCCCTTGCGACCCTGCCGGTCGCCGCCCAGCGCAACGCGCTCGCCGCGTGGTTCGGACACGCGATCAAGCAGACCCTCGACGAGGCCGATGCGGGCAACCTTCTGGAGCAGCTGACGTCGGGCTTGAACAGCCCGCCGCCGCGCGAGGAAGGCGCGACGGAAACGGATTGGCGTTGGCGGCAGCTGCCGATCGTCGATCACGGGCAGATCTATCCGGTCCATATCGGCGTCGCCCCCGACCGCGACGAGCCGCAGCCCGGCGGCAGCGCCGTGCCGCGCCAGCGGCCGCGCGTCTATGAATTCGCCGTCGAAGTCTCGCTCAGCGCCCTCGGGCGGACACGCATCGACGCCACCTATCAGCAGCGCCGGCTCGATCTGGTGGTGCAGTGCGAAACCGAGATCGACAGGGAAGTGCGCGAGCGGATCGTGACGGCGATCGCCGGCGTGTTCGACGAGTTCGGGCTCGGCGGCAGCTGCCGGTTCGAGCCGCCGGCCGAAGCGGCCGCCGCCGCGGTCAAGGTTTGATGCGGCGATAGGCGTATTGGAGCTGCGCCATTTCGTCGACGCCGATCGACTCGCGCCGCGCCTCCTCCTCGGCCGCGGCGCGCGCCTGGCGGTCGAGGAGCAGCTCGAGCCGCTTGCATTCGCAATAGGCCTCGAGCACTTCCTGCTTGGCCTGATCCAGCGTCCGCTCGAGCCCCGGGATCGAATCCAGAAGCTGCCGCTTGCGCCGGTTGATCTGGCACAGGAACGTGCCGGCGGCGAAAACGGTCTCGTCGGTCGGGCGCGTCGCCCGCTCCATCATTTCGAGATTGCCGAGCTCGCGGCGGACCTGCGCGAGGCGCTGCTGCGCCAGGTTCATGGAGCGCGCCGACATGTCGCGGCGGGCGCCGGCGACCTTCAGCAGGACCTCGAGCGCCTCAGCCACGGTGGCTCCCGGCGACGCGCGGATCCGTCATGGCGCCGGCAGAGGCTCGTCGCCGGCGGGCGCCGCGTCGGCCGGACCATCGGGCCGCGGCAGCAGGATGGCGGCCTCGATCCGCGTCGGGCTGACGGCGACGGTGAAGCCGATACCGCTGTGGCGCGCCAGCTGGCCCGCCAGATAGGGATGGATGGTCTCCTCGTCGAGATAGGCGATGCGCACGTCGCTTTGCAGCGTCCGGCACTTGGCCGCCGACAGCGGCAGCAGATCGCCGGCGCCGACGACCTGGAACTCGGTCGGCGCGGCGGGATCGCCGCCCGCCGCCCGCACGGCGATGGTCCCGCGCATGGCCAGGCACTCGGCGATCACCAAGAGGCCGTTGAGCAGCACGCGCGCGGCGTTGCGATCGATGCCGGCCGTCGGATCCAGCGGACGCTCGGCGGGAATCGGCCAGTCGAGATCGATGCGGGTCTCGGCGAAGAACGATTCGGCCATGCCCCTGAGGTCGTCCAGCGCCACCGGCAGCTCGTCGTCGTCGCAGCCATAGGCGAGGCGGAAGAACCGCAGGCGGTCGACGATGCGCGTGCAGTCGCGATCGAGCTGCGTGTGGGTGGCGGCCGTCGCGCTGCGGCCCGTCGCCTCGCGCAGCAGCTCGAGCCCGTTCACGACCGCGCCGATCGGCCCGATCAGGCTCTGGCACACGCGGGCGCTGACAAGTTCCGCCAACCTCAGTCGATCTGCTTCCGACATGTCCTTCATGCGACCCTTTTTTTGGAGAAGTCCGCTTCGCCTCCCCGCGAAGAGCTGGATCGTCAGTCGATACCGATAATGATCGTCGCTAGTCGCTCCATGTAGTCGCTGAGCGTCGCGATCATGAACGGCAGCAGCAGGATCCCGCCGATGAAGATCGCGGCCATCTTCGGAACGAAGACCAGCGTCATCTCCTGAATCTGCGTGAGCGCCTGCAGGAATCCGATGACCAGGCCGACGACGAGCGCGATGAGCAGGAGCGGCCCGGCGACCACCACGGCGGTCCACAGCCCGTCGCGCATGATTTCGATCACGTCGGCTTCGGTCATCTTCCTTGGTCCCGTTGCTGCGACCCGCGACCGCCGGCGGCGGCCTCAGATCGGCATCCTCATGATGTCCTGGTAGGCCGCGATCACCTTGTCGCGCACGGCGACAACGGTCTGCAGTGTCACTTCCGCGTTGTTGACGGCCATGACCACGTCGCGGATGTCGACATTGCCGGCAACGCCTTGCATCGACTTCTGTTCGCCTTCGCGCAGCGAATCGATGGCGCCCTGCGCGGCATCCTTGAGGGCCGAGGTGAACCCGCTTCCCTTCTCGGTCGACGCGACGCCGCCCTTCGGATCGGTCGTCGTCTTGCCCAGGCCGGCGACGTCGCGATAGGCGCTGATGCCGCTGGTGAGGGGCGTGATCGGATTCATGGCGCTGTGATCCGGGGCCGGGCGTCAGGTTACGAGCGCAGCAGGTCGATCGTGCGCATCAGCATGCTGCGCGACTGATCGATCATCTGCAGGTTGGCCTCGTAGGACCGCTGCGCCTCGCGCATGTCGGCCAGCTCGACCAGCATGTTCACGTTCGGCAGCTTGACGTTGCCGGTGGCGTCGGCCGCCGGATGCGACGGTTCGTAGATCTGGCGGAACTGCGAGGGATCGGTGCCGATGCGCTTCACCTTCACTTCCTCGGCGCCGGTCGCCTTGTCGAGCTCGGCGGCGAACGAGATGGTCTTGCGGCGGTAGGGGTCGCCGCCGGGGGTGTCGGCCGTCGACGAGGCATTGGCCAGGTTTTCCGAGATCACCCGGAGCCGCGTCGCCTGGGCCTGCAGGCCCGAAGCCGCCACGCTCATCGATTTCAACATGTCGTTCATAGCGGGATCCCCTGCGTGTCGCGTCAGCTGCTGCTCTTGCTGCCGATCGCGGTCTTCAGCATGCCGATCTGCTTGCGGTAGAGTTCGGTCGCCATCTGGTAGTTCGCCTGCGTCTCGGCGAGCGCCGTCATCTGCTGTTCCAGGATGACGCCGTTGCCGTCGGGCGAAACTTCCCAGGGCGTCACCGGTTTCGTGGCCGCTGCCGCAGGGTCGGCGCTGCGGCCGGCCAGGTGGCCGGGCTCCGTCGTCGCCATGTGCAAGGCGGTCGACTGGCGCAGCTGATCGTCGAAGCTCAGCGGCTTGAGGTCGCGCGCCTGGTAACCGGGCGTATCGGCGTTCGCCACGTTCTGCGACAGCACGTCCTGCCGTTGGCCGAGCCAATGCAGCTGCTGCGTGATCATGCGAAACAGGCCGAGGCCGCTGATATCCATGGCGTTCCGTAGCCGGGTGCCGTTGTCCTGGGTAAGCGTTGTGCCACCGCCGGGTTACGGCGGGGTTGTCGTTTTCCAGCGCCGGCAGCGCCGTTCCCGGCCGTAACCTTGCCGTAAGTCCAGCCGGTAACACTCCGGCCATGCGCCTCTCCCACGGAGTCCATCGGCCCCTCAGGATCGCCCAGGCGATCACCGAGATCGAGCGCCTGCCCAACCTGCGTCTGGTCGGGGAGGTCAAGGGCGCTTATGGCATCACCATCGAGGTGGACGGGCTCGAGCGGCACCTGGCGGTCGGCGACCGCTGCACGGTCGAGACGCGCCGCGGCCAGCAGATGCTGTGCGAGGTCATCGGCATCCGCGACGGACGCGGCCTCCTGATGTCCTACCAGGACCTGGGCGGCGTCGGCGTCGGCTGCCCGATCATCGTGCTCGACCGCGGCATCGCGGTGCGGCCGAACCGCGGCTGGCTCGGCCGTACGGTTAACGGCCTGGGCGAGCCGATCGACGGCAAGGGCCCCTTACCATCCGGGCCGCTCGCGTACGCCCTACGGGCCAGCCCACCGCCGGCCTTTTTCCGCCGCCGCGTCGGCGAGAAGCTCGACGTCGGCGTGCGCGCCATGAACACGCTGCTCAACCTCTGCCGCGGCCAGCGCATGGGCGTCTTCGCCGGATCCGGCGTCGGCAAGTCCACCCTCCTCGGCATGATGGCCCGCTATTGCAACGCCGACGTGGTCGTGATCGGCCTGATCGGCGAGCGCGGCCGCGAAGTGCAGGAATTCCTCGCCTCCGACCTCGGCCCGGAGGGCACCGCGCGCAGCGTCGTCGTGGTCTCGACCTCGGACGAGCCGCCGCTCATGCGCCGGCAAGCTGCCTATCTCACGCTCGCCGCGGCCGAGTGCTTCCGCGACCAGGGCCTGCAGGTGCTCTGCCTGATGGACAGCATCACCCGGTTCGCCACGGCGCAGCGCGAAATCGGTCTCGCCGCCGGCGAGCCGCCGACGACCAAGGGCTACACGCCGTCGGTCTTTGCCGAGCTGCCGCGCCTGCTCGAGCGCGCCGGCCCCGGCATCGAGGGCACCGGGGACATCACCGGGGTCTTCGCGGTCCTGGTCGACGGCGACGACCACAACGAGCCGATCGCCGACGCCGTGCGCGGCATTCTCGACGGCCACCTCGTGCTCGACCGCGCCATCGCCGAGCGCGGCCGCTATCCCGCCATCAACATCCTGCGCAGCGTGTCGCGCACCATGCCCGGCTGCAATACCGAGGCGGAAGCGGCGCTCGTGCGCCGCACGCGCCAGCTGCTGTCGACCTACGAGGACATGGCCGACCTGATCCGCATCGGCGCCTACCGGCGCGGCACCGACCCGAAGGTCGATGAAGCCATCGCCTATTTCGACCGCATCGACGGGTTCCTCGGCCAGCGCAAGGACGAACGCATGACCCTGGCCGAAAGCTACGACCGCCTGGGACGCCTGCTCGCTCTGCCCGGCGCCGGCAAGGACGCCAAGGAGCCGCCCCGATGAGCGGCCCCCGCAACAGCCTGCCGCCGGCGGCACCGGATGCCGCCGATGCGACGGCGACAGCGACGGACGAGCAGCCGGGGCAAGCACCGGAGACAGAAGCGGAGAATGCCCGGCCTGCCACGCAGGGCCGCTACGTCATGCGGATGCTCAAGGCGCGAACGCTGCGGCGGCTGCTGTCCAGCTCCGCCCTGGTGGTCGCGACCGCGGTCGCCGCCGCCGCGCCGGCGTCCAACGCTGCCGCGGCATCGCCGGCGCAGGTCGCCATGCTGCCGCCGGCCGACGACAGCCAAGTCTGCACGCAGAATACGCGCGTCCAGGAGCAACAGCATCGCATCCCGCTCGGCTTGCTGACGGCCATCGGGCTCACCGAGTCCGGGCGCACCGTGAGCGGCCGCCGTGCGGTCTGGCCGTGGACGGTCAATGCCGCGGGCGAGGGGCATTTCTTCGAGTCGAAGGAAGACGCCATCGCCTTCGTCGCGCAGCAACAGGCCGCGGGCGTCGATTCCATCGATGTCGGCTGCATGCAGATCAACCTGAAGCATCACCCAGAGGCCTTCGACTCGCTCGAGGACGCCTTCGATCCCGCCACCAACGTCGCCTATGCCGCCGATTTCCTCACGGAACTGCGCGCCGACATCAAGAGCTGGATCGGCGCCGCCCGGCGCTACCATTCGGCGACGCCCGATCTGGGCAACGCCTACGGCGAGGTCGTGCTCGCCAACTGGTCCGGTCCGGCGAAGCAGCAGGAGTTGAAGCGGACGGCGGCGGAGACGGCACTGGCCGCCACCGGCGCCGCGATCCCGGTCCCTTCGGCCACCGATGCCCGGTCGACGACCGATGCCGGCTTCCTGCGGGCGATGCCCGTGCGCGTGGCCGATGCCGGCTTCCTGCGGGCCATCCCGACGCCTGTCGCCGCCGCCGACAACCTGGCGCTCTTCTCACGATTCTACAACGCCCCGGCCGGCGCCACCGCGGCGCCCAGCGCCCTCCGGCCGGCGCCCGCGGGCGGCAATGGCGCGGCGAGCCTCTCGTCCCAGAAAGTCTTCCAGCGGCGGGTCGTCCCCGGCCAGACCGGGCTTACGCTGCAGGACTACCGCGTTAACTAAAGGACCCCTGACGATCAGCAGCATTGACCCCGGCGAGGGGCCGGGGCCATGATGGGGACAAATAAAGAAACGCGCGTGTGGGGGACCTCGATTAGTGATCACGAGCGCGTACGCTTGCCCGCCGGGTCGGCGGGGACCAGTGCCGCCGGCAGCCGCGGGCAAACCGAAGCCCAGTGGCCGCCGCGGGTCCGCGTGCTGTTCATCATCGGCGCCAGTCTGGCCCTGTGGGCGATCATCTTCACGGTCCTGTTGTGGACCATCGGCTGACTCCGCCCGGCACGCATCGCCGATCCCGGAGACGGACCGCCGCCGGTGGCCTCACATCGGCTGCTGCCAGGCCCGCTGGATGAGGACGTCGCTGACGACGTTGGCGCCGAGAATGCGGTCGCTGGCCAGCTGCAGGGCGTGCTTGATGGTGGCGTTGCGCTGGCTGTCGTCGCCGAGTTCGCCGCGGCCGGCCATGGTGCCGAGCGTGCCGATGAAGGCGTCGCGCAGCCGCGGCAGCATGTAGCGAACCTTGTCGGCCGGCATGACGTCGCTGATCTGCAGCTGCAGCCGGGCGATCATGAAGTTGTCCTTGCCGTCCCGATTGTAGACGGGAACGATGATCTCGCCGACATCGACGAAGACCGCCTCCGGCGCTGGCTTTTCCGGCTCCTTCTTTGCCTCGGCCGCCGCCTTGTCGACGACGGCCGGCTTGTTGAAGAAGAAGAACCACGCGCCGGCACCGCCGCCGCCGAGCAGCAGCAGCGGCAACAGAATGAAGATGAGTTTCTTCTTCATGGCCCCGCCGGCGCCGTTTCCTCAGAAGGGGAAGATCATGTCGAAGAACTGCTGACCGTACCGCGGCTGCTGCAGGTCGGTGATCTGGCCGCGGCCGCCGTAGGAGATGCGAGCCTCGGCGATCTGGTCGTACTTGATCGTGTTCGCCGGGCTCACATCCTCGGGCCGAATGATGCCCTGCACGGTCAGTTCGCGCAGCTCGTAGTTGACGCGGACTTCCTGCTTGCCGGCGATGACGAAATTGCCGTTCGGCAGCCGGTCGGTGATGAGGGCGGCCACCTGCAGCTGGATCTGCTCCTTGCGGTCGATCTTGCCGTCGCCGTTGCTGGCGCTGTTGCTGGAGAGGTCGACCAGCTTACTGGGATCATAGCCCTGGGGCATGATCTGGGCCGCCGCCGTCTCGAGACCGAACAAGTGCGGCATGCCCGCTGTTTCCGAACCGTCGCGCGCGCGCGTCGTATTGTTCTGCAGCTTGGCGCTTTCATCGATGTTGATGACGACGGTCAGGATGTCGCCGACCTTGGCGGCCCGCTGGTCCTTGAAGAAGGCGCGCGCGCCCGTCTGCCAGAGCGAGGCGTCCTGGCGCTCCACCGGGGCTTGCGCCGGCATCGGCAGCGAGACGGCGGTGTAGTTCGGGTCCTCGCGCGGGTTCTCCATGGGCGTCATCGACGGCGGCTTGCCGAGATGATCGAGCTGGTCGGCGACGCAGCCGCTCAATGCGATGGCGAAGACCCCGAGGGGGAGGAGTTTGCTGATGCGCATGGTGATCTCGCGTCCTGAATTCACTGTTGCACGTTGCCGACGACGTTGACGGTGTCGTTATCGACGATGATCGCATCGACCGTCCGCTTGCTGTCGATGTTGAGCACCTTGACCGTGTCGCCGGCGCCGCCGTCGCCAAGCGAGCGGCCACGCGCGGTCAGGTGCATGGAGCCGGTCGCGTAGATCATGGTGACCAGCTTGTTCTTGGGCACCACGATCGGCGCCATGAGATCGGCCGTGCGAAGCGGCCGGCCCGGATGCAGCGTCCGCCGCGCCGCCTTGCCGACGAGATCGGCGGGATCGACCACCAGATCGCTGGTCAGGCGGTTGGCGGCCACGATCGAGTAGTCGACGAGGTCCTGGCCGATGACTTGGCCGCGCGCGACCATGTCGCGCAGCACCGGGACTTCGGCCGTCGCGCTGACCTGGCCGTTGAGCGCCAGCTGCGCGGCCGGCGCGCCGGTTGGCAGCAGGACGACGACGGAAAACCGCCCGGACGTGCGGTCGAACACCAGATTCGCCAACCGAGCCCCCGCCGCGAAATCCTGCAGCGCGTCGGCGATCGGCGCGTCCAGCTGCAGGTTCATCGTCAGCTCCGCGCCCGGCAACGCATAGGCCTTGCGCAGGGTATCCTGCAGTGCGTCGTCGAGCGGGCCGGCGAAGGCCGCTCCCGCCAGCAGCGGAAGGGCGACGAGCACGGCAACGATGGAGCGAACCAGCCTCATCACGGACGACCCGATCAGCGCAGCTGGGTGATGGTCTGCAGCATCTGGTCGGCCGTCTCGATGGACTTCGAGTTCATCTCATAGGCCCGCTGCGCCTGGATGAGGTTGGTGATCTCGGAGACGACGTTGACGTTGGAGCCTTCGAGATAACCCTGGAGGATCGTGCCGAAACCGGTCTGGCCGGCGACGCCGACGGTCGGCGCGCCCGAGGCCGTCGTTTCCTTGAACAGGTTGTTGCCTTCGGCCTCGAGGCCGTTGTCGTTGATGAAGGTGGACATCTCAAGCTGGCCGAGATTCTGCGGCTGCACCTGGCCGTCGAAATAGGCGAACACCTCGCCGGCGGTGCTGATGACGACGTCCTTGGCGTTGGCCGGGATGACGATGGCCGGCTGCAAGGGATAGCCGTCGGCCGTCACGATCGTGCCGTCGGCCGCCAGCTGGAACGACCCGGCCCGGGTATAGGCGGTGTCGCCGTTGGGCAGCTGTACATTGAAGAAGCCGGGACCCTGCAGCGCAACATCGAGGCGGTTGTCGGTCTTGGCCAGCGCGCCCTGCTGATCG
Source organism: Pseudomonadota bacterium (assembly GCA_046724215.1). Taxonomy (GTDB): domain Bacteria; phylum Pseudomonadota; class Alphaproteobacteria; order Dongiales; family Dongiaceae; genus JBKOWC01. Next base: position 9,114 of record JBKOWC010000312.1, read on the forward strand.
TCGCGCGAGATCGCCGCCGTCTTGACGCCGAGGCCCACCTGCACGCCCGCGGGCAGGATCGTGCCGGTGTCGGAGGTCGGCGAGCCGACGTGACGCTCCTGCTGGTAGAGCAGGTCCTGGAACTCCGCCCGCTGCCGCTTGTAGCCGGTGGTGCTCATGTTGGCGATGTTGTTGGAGATGACCTCGACGTTCAGCTGTTGGGCCATCATCCCGGTGGCGCCGATGCTCAGTGCGCGCATCGCTTGGTTTCCTTACGTTGCCTAGACCTTGGCGATCTTGTTGATCGCGTCGAGCGACATCTCGTGCTGGCTGTCGACCATCTGCTGGGCCGCCTGGAAGTCACGCAGCGTCTGCATCATGCGCGTGAGCTCGAGGACCGGCTGCACGTTCGAGCCTTCGATCATGCCCTGCACGACCGAGGACTCCGCCGGCACCGGCGCGGCGCTGCTGCTGTAGAGACCACTGCCTTCGCGCACCAGGCTCTGCGGGTCGTCGAATTTCACGACGCCGATCTGGCCGACGACATTGCCGTCGACCGACACCTGCCCGTCGCCGGCGACGATGATGTTCTTGGCGCCGGGCGGCAGCTGGATCGGCGAGCCGCCGGCGTCGGTGACGGGATTGCCGTCATGGGTGACGAGCTGGCCGTTGGCGTCGAGCTGGAAGCTGCCGTCGCGGGTGTAGCGCGTGCCGGCGTCGGTCTGCACCGGAAAGAAGCCCTCGCCCTGGATGGCGAAGTCGAGCGCATTGCCGGTCTGCTCGAAGGAACCCGGCTGATAGTCCGTGAAGGTGCCGAGCTGGACGACCGACGACATCTGGTTCGGGGCGGTCGTCGGCGAGGTCCCCTTCTGCACGTACTCCTCGAACATCACCTTCTCGGCCTTGTAGCCGGAGGTCCGGAGGTTCGCGAGGTTGTTGGCCGTGACGTCGATGGCGCGGTCGAGAGCGACCTGCCGTGCCAGAGCCAGATAGCCAGAGTTTTCCATGCCAAGTGCCGCTTCGAAGACCGATTCGGATCGCAGCACGATAGGGAGGCGAGATTAAACCGACCTATCGATTCCTATGCCCCTGCCGGGCGCCTCCCGGCGCCCCGGATGAAAGGCCGGCGTAATCAGTATTTGCTAACCAAAGCATACGGCGATGAGGGATAGGGCGCGGGTGCGGTACGGTTCGCTTCTCCTTGGATTCATCTGGGCGCTGATCCTGGTGCCGGCGCTCGTCTGGGCCGCCGGCGACGCGCCGGCCGTCGCCGTGCGCACCGGCGAGCACCCGGACCGCAGCCGCATCGTCTTCGACTGGAGCGGCGCCGTCGGCGCCACCGTCGACGCGAGCCAGGCCGGACAGCTGGTGGTCGCGTTCGACCGGCCGGCCGGGTTCGATCTCAGCAAGGCGAGCCTCAAGCACCTGTCGCGGGTCGCTGCCCTCGAGGCGGTGGCCGGCAAGTCCGCCGTGCGCATCACGCTGCGCGGCGCCCACGGCTACAAGCTGTCGGACGTCGACGGCAAGGTCGTCCTCGACATTCTCGATGACCCCGGCGCCACGCCGGCGCTCAAGACGCAGACGAAGCCGGCCAAGACGAAGCCATCGAGCAAGAACGCTGCCGCGTCGCCGCCTCCACAGGGATCCGCGGCGAACGGGCGCCCGGGCAAAGGACCCGATGTCGCGCCGCCCTTCCTGGCGG
>JBKOWC010000062.1:0-8786 GCA_046724215.1 Pseudomonadota bacterium
ATGAAGCACGGTCCGATCGCCCTGATCGACGACAACGTGCCGGTCGTCGTCGTGGCGCCCCCCGACGGGCTGTTCGAGAAGACCTTCTCGAACATCGAGGAGGTCTGCGCGCGCGGCGGCAAGGTCGTCATGATCTCGGACGCCGCCGGCCTCGCCCGGCTCGGCGGGCGCTGCGCTTTCGGCATCGCGGTGCCGCAATGCGCACCCTTCGTCGCGCCGCTGCTCTACACGATCCCGGTGCAGCTCCTGGCCTACCACACCGCCGTCCTCAAGGGCACCGACGTCGACCAGCCCCGCAACCTGGCCAAGAGCGTGACGGTGGAGTAGGGCGCCGCTGCCTCGAAAACAGCCGAAGGACCCCATGCCCAGCGGGAGCGGCAGATGTTTCGTAGGGGCGAGTGGCGCCCGCCCTTGCATCGTTCACGCTCGGCAACCGCCATGTACGCATGGTGGAAGAAGAAGGGCGAGCGCCGCTCGCCCCTACTTTCGAAACCGAGCGATGGACCCCATGCCCAGCGGAGAATGCCGCTGGATGGCTTTGTCGCGCGGAGTTGCCGGGACGCGGAGGGGCATCGTGATCGCCCTCGCTCTCTGCGGCTCCGCGTGCAGAATCCCCCGGGCCGAGCGTTTCGGCTGGCGGCGCCCGCGGCAAGATCGATTCACGATGTCCAACAGCGAATTCACCCTTGATGGGGTGATACGACAATTTTTAGCAGTATAGCCTATTGACTCTTGATCTCGCAGGTTGTAGAACATTTAACGAACATACAACCTGCACTCTGAGGGAGTCAAGACATGCACGTTCGTAGATCGGCGTTCCTCGCGGCGGTGGCTGTTGCCACGCTGAAGACAATGACGGCAGACGCGGCGGTCAGCGAGGCGCCGCCGCTGGCGGAGCGGATCATCGAGAACCAGCTGAAGGCGCTCAACGATATCCTGGCGCCGGATCTGCAGCAGGCACTGGCGCAGTACCAGCAGCACTGGGCGGCGTACCGGGACGAGCAGTGCCAGTTCGAACTGGCGTTCGCGCGCGGCCAAGGGAAGACGACAGTGCGCGAGAATGCCGGTCGCGATGCCGGCTGCATCAACCGGATGAACCAGCAGCGGCTCGGCGAGCTGCAGCGCTACCTTTCGGCGCTGATGGTGGCGACGAATCGCGCGGCGGCGCAGGACAACGCGCCGGCCCCGAAGGAATAGGGGCGGCGCCGCGCCGTGCCGGCGAAGCAAAGCGCCGGGCTGCTGATGTATCGCCGCCGGGGTGGAAGGCTGGAGGTCTTCCTCGTCCATCCCGGCGGGCCCTTCTGGGCGAAGAAAGATGCGGCGGCATGGTCGATTCCCAAAGGCGAGTTCACGACCGCCGAGGACCCCCTGGCGGCGGCGCAGCGCGAATTCGCGGAGGAGACCGGCCTGAGCCCGTCCGGGCCGTTCACCGCGCTGGCCCCGATCAAGCAGCCGGGCGGCAAGACCGTGCAGGCCTGGGCGGTCGAAGGCGATTGCGATCCCGCCGCGTTGCGCAGCAACACCTTCACGATGGAATGGCCGCCGCGCTCGGGCCGCCGCCAGGAGTTCCCGGAAGTCGACCGCGCCGAGTGGTTCACGCTGGACGTAGCGAGGGGCAAGATCCACAAGGGGCAGGTGGCGCTGCTCGTCGAGTTGGAGCAGCGGCTGTCGACGTAAGCGTCCCGCGATCCGGCGGGTTGCGCGGTGCCGCCTCAGGCGGGCGGCGCGGCCTCGTAGCGGTAGCGTTCCGTGCCGTCGCCGTCGACGCCGAGGAGGTGCACCTCGTAGCCCCAGAGGTCCGCGACATAGGCGAGGACCGCCTGGGCGTCCTGCTCGGTCAGCGGCACGCCGTTGTTCAGGCTGTGCGTGAGGATGAGGCGCCGGTTGCCCTTCAGATCGACGCCGGTCACCTGCAGGTTGGGATCCCGATGTCCGGGATCGTACTGCCGCGCCAGGGACCGGCGCACCCGGTCGTAGCCGCGCTCGTCATGGATGGCGTCGACGCGATAATGCGGCTCCTCGGCCTGGTCGGCGAGCTTGAAGAGATGCAGCTTGCGGATCAGCCGCGGGCTCAGATATTGCGCGATGAAGGAATCGTCGCGGAATTCCGCCCAGGCGGCCTTGAGCGTGCCCATGACGTCGCCGTTGCCGGCGATCTGCGGCAGGCAGGCGCGGTCCTCGTCGGTCGGATCGGTCACGATGCGCTCGATGTCGCGCATCATCTCGAAGCCGAGCGCATAGGGGTTGAGGCCGGAGAAGCGCGGATCGTCGAAATCCGGCTGGAACACGACGTTGGAGTGGCTGGCCAGGAACTCGAGGATGGCGCCTTCGCCGATCATGCCGAGGTCGTAGAGCCGGTTCATGATGCGGTAGTGAACGTAGGTGGCGCATCCCTCGTTCATCACCTTGGTCTGCCGCTGCGGGTAGAAGTACTGGGCGATGAGGCGCACGATGCGCACGAGCTCGCACTCCCAGTCCCGCAGACGCGGCGAGAACTTCTCGATGAAATAGAGCAGGTTTTCCTCCGGCAGGCCGAGGCGCGGGTGCGCCGCATCGGTGTCTTCCGCGGCCGCCGCCGACTTGGTCTTCGTCGGCACGGTGCGCCAGAGGTCGTTGTAGGTCTGCTCGTGATGGGCGCGGCGGGCGTCGGCACGCTTCTTCTCGTCCGCCAGGCTGGGGCGCGGGCGGCGGCCGTAGCGGTTCACGCCCTGGTCCATGAGCGCGTGCGCGGCATCGAGGACGCGCTCGACGGCGGCGACGCCGTGCTGTTCCTCGCAGCGCGCCACATAGGCCTTGGCGAAGGAGAGATAGGCGAGGATGCCCTCGGCGTCGGTCCCCTCCTTGAACAGGTAGTTGTTCTTGAAGAAGTGGTTGTGTCCGAAGGCGGCGTGCGCCATGACCAGCGCCTGCATCGTCATGGTGTTCTCTTCCATGATGTAGGAGATGCAGGGGTTGGAGTTGATCACGATCTCGTAGGCGAGGCCGCTGTAGCCCTTGCGGTAGAGCTTCTCGTCGCGCACGAAGCGCTTGCCGAACGACCAGTGGTTGTAGAAGACCGGCATGCCGATGGAGGAATAGGCGTCGAGCATCTGCTCGGCGCTGATCATCTCGATCTGGTTCGGATAGGGATCGAGCCCCAGTTCGCCGACGGCGATCGCCTCGATCGCGTCGTAGGTGCGCTTGAGCGTGTCGAACGTCCACTCGCCGCTCTCGTAGAGCAGGCGACTCGTGGAGCGCTTTGCGGGGGCCGCGGCGATCGCCATCTCAGGCCGCCTTGCGCGTCTTGGCGAACAGCTGGTGGAAGACCGGGAAGATGTCGGCCTTGGAGAAGACGCGCCGCATCGCGAAGTTCGCGTGGCCGTCGGCGACGGCCTTGTAGTCGCGCCAGAGGGCGCTCGCGTTGGCTTCCGAGCGGAACATCCCGGCCTCGCGCTCGTCGACGACCTCGACATAGGCGAAGTACTGGCAGAGCGGCAGGAGCTCGTCGCGCAGCAGGCGCGTGCAGGTCTCGCTGTCGCCCGAATAGTTGTCGCCGTCGGAGGCCTGGGCGGCATAGACGTTCCAGTCCTCGAGCGGGTAGCGCTCGGCGACGATGCGCTGCATCTCCGCGAGCGCGGTGGACACGACGGTGCCGCCGGTCTCCTGGCTGCGGAAGAAGGTCTCCTCGTCGACCTCCTTGGCCTGCGAGGTGTGGCGGATGAAGACGATGTCGACGTGCTCGTACTTGCGCGACAGGAAGAGGTGGAGGAGCAGGAAGAACCGCTTGGCAAGGTCCTTCATCGACTCGCTCATCGACCCCGAGACGTCCATCAGGCAGAACATCACGGCCTGGGCGTTTGGCTTCGGCGTCGGCTCGAAGCGGTTGTAGCGGAGATCGAACGGATCGATGTAGGCGATGTACTTGGCGCGACGGATGAGGCGCTCGAGACGCGCCGTCAGCTCGGCTCGCCCCTCCTCGTCCCTGGTGGCGGCGATCTCGGCTTCGAGGTCCTCGATCTCGGGCGCCCGGGGCCGGTGCAGCGCAATGCGGCGCGCCAGGCTGTTGCGCATGGTGCGCACGAGGTTGAGATTGGAGGGCGAGCCGCTGTGGCTGTAGCCGGCGCGCGTGGTGCGCAGCGCCGTCGCCTCCTTCAGATGCGTCTTGGCCAGATCCGGCAGTTCGAGCTCGTCGAAGAGTATGTCGAGATATTCGTCGCGGCTGAGCGCGAACTGGAAATTGTCCTCGCCCTCGCCGTCGGGGCTGCCCTCGCGCCCGCCGCCGCCGCCGCCGGACTCCGGCTTCGGCAGCGTGTCCCCCTGCACGAACTCCTTGTTGCCGGGCAACACATGCTCGCGATAGCCGCCCCGCGAATCGTGGTGGAAGCGCGGCTCCTGGATGCGCTTCTTCGGGATGTGCACCACTTCCTTGGTGTCGACATCCCCGAGCGGGCGCTCCTTGATCGAGCGGGCGACGGCTTCCCTGAGGGTCTCCCGGGCCAGCCGGATGAAGCGCTGCCGGTTGGTGTGGCTCTTCCCCTTCGGGTTGAGCCGGCGATCGACGATGTTCATGCCCGTGGCCTTGCCGCCGGCCTCATCCCGCCTTGTTCACGCGCATGTACCATTCGACCAGGCGCCGGGTCTGCCGGTTCGTGTAGCCGCGGCTGACCATGCGATTGACGAATTCGGTGTGCTTCTTCTCGGTCTCCTTGTCGCCCTTCGTCGCGAAGCTGATGACGGGCAGCAGGTCCTCGACCTGGGAGAACATGCGCTTCTCGATGACTTCGCGAATCTTCTCGTAGGAGGTCCAGGCCGGGTTCTTGCCCTTGTTCTGGGCGCGGGCGCGCAGCGCGAACTTCACGACTTCGTTGCGGAAGTCCTTCGGGTTGGCGATGCCGGCCGGCTTCTCGATCTTCGACAGCTCCTGGTCCAGCATCTTGCGGTCGAACAACTGGCCGGTGTCGGGATCCTTGAAGTCCTGGTCCTCGACCCAGGCGTCGGCATAGGCGACGTAGCGGTCGAACAGGTTCTGGCCGTAGTCGCCGTAACTCTCCAGATAGGACTTCTGGATCTCGTTGCCGATGAACTCGGCGTAGCGCGGCGCCAGCTCGCTCTTGATGAAGTCGATGTACAGCTTCTCGGCCGTTTCCGGGAACTGCGAGCGGCGGATCGACTGCTCGAGGATGTACATGAGGTGTACCGGATCGGCGGCGACCTCCTCGTTGTCGAAGTTGAAGGTCTCCGACAGCACCTTGAAGGCAAAGCGCGTGGAGACGCCGGTCATGCCCTCGTCGACGCCGGCGACGTCGCGATACTCCTGCATGGACTTCGCCTTGGGGTCGACGTCCCTCAGGTTCTCGCCGTTGTAGACCCGCATCTTCGAGAACAGGTTCGAGTTCTCATGCTCCTTCAGGCGCGACAGGACGCAGAACTGCGACAGCATCTCGAGCGTCGCCGGCGCGCACGGCGCCTTCGCCAGGTCGCTCGACTGCAGCAGCTTCTTGTAGATGTCGCTCTCCTCGGTGGCGCGCAGGCAGTAAGGCACCTTCACCACGCAGACGCGGTCGATGAAGGCCTCGTTGTTCTTGTTGTTCTTGAAGGTCTGCCACTCCGCCTCGTTCGAGTGTGCCAGCACGATGCCCTGGTAGGGGATGGCGCCGACGCTCTCGGTGCCGACATAGTTGCTCTCCTGCGTCGCCGTCAGCAGCGGGTGCAGCATCTTGATCGGCGCCTTGAACATCTCGACGAACTCGAGCAGGCCCTGGGTCGTCTGGTTGAGGCCGCCGCTGTACGAATAGGCGTCCGGGTCGTTCTGGCTGAAGAACTCGAGCTTGCGGATGTCGACCTTGCCGACCAGGGTGGAGATGTCCTGGTTGTTGTCGTCGCCGGGCTCGGCCTTGGCGACGCCGATCTGCTTGAGCTTCGAGGGATAGAGCTTCACGACGGTGAACTTGGAAATGTCGCCGTCGAACTCCGCGATCCGCTTGACCGCCCAGGGCGAGATCAGGCCGGTGAGGTAGCGGCGGGGAATGTTGTACTTCTCCTGCAGCACCGGGCCCATGCGCTCGGCATCGAACAGGCCGAGCGGCGATTCGAACACAGGGCTGATCTGGTCGCCGGCCTTCAGCACGTAGATGGGCAGCTTCTCCATCAGCTGCTTCAGACGCTCGGCGAGCGACGACTTGCCGCCGCCGACGGGCCCGAGCAGGTAGAGGATCTGCTTGCGCTCTTCGAGCCCCTGGGCGGCGTGTTTGAAGAAGCCGACGATGCGCTCGATCGTCTCCTCCATGCCGTAGAAGTCGGAGAACGCCGGATAGCGCTTGATCGACCGGTTCATGAAGATGCGGCCGAGGCGGGCATCCCTGGCCGTGTCGATCACCTCGGGCTCGCCGATGGCGGCAACCATCCGCTCGGCGGCCGTGGCACAGGTCATCGGCTCGTCACGGCAGAGCGTGAGATACTCGCGCAGCGACAGCTCGGTCTGCCTGCGGCCCTCGAACGCGCTGCTGTAGAGATCGAAAACGTCCGGCTGATAGTTCATCGCACACCTGAATATATAGTCATTGAAGCGGGAAGGCGGATGCAGGAGATGCCAGCTGCGCGGCAGCGATCATTTCGTCCGTCCTCCGGCCGCCATAGTGTGGTGAGATTGGGGCGTCGCCGTGGCGAAGCGCAGAACGCGCACGCCGACGGCTGGGTATCGCGCGCCGCCCGCTGCGCGCGTGGGGTTGGGTTAGTGGCGGTCGTCAGTCCGCCGACGCGACCGTACAAGAACATCGTTGGAGCGTCCCTGAGCCACCAAACACCCCCCCGTCATTCGACAAGCCGTTTCCCGTCGAGCAAACGACAGGCCGGCCTACATTAACGTCCAACTCCCGTAGCTGTTCCGTGATCGCGCTCACACAACATGCTCCGAAACTGCGTCACTTGAATCCTGTTACCTGAGTCGCGACTCAAAAACCAGAACTGTCTCAATAGATGGGGACTATGCGCGCCGGGAGTTAACGAGGCTTGAAATAGAATTTACGGAAAGCTTACCGACAGCACATGGCGTCTCCCGCACGTGTTCTCTGAGATTTGTCGTGGGCAAATTCGGGGCAGGGATGGTCGCCGCCGCTCCGGCGATCGTGGAATTTTGTTTCAGTTGGAAACGGCTGCTCGGCAACAATGAATCGGAATGCTGCAGCAGCGAGCAGCGGCCGGATGACGCTCGGGTCCGGCTCTACGCCGCGGCCGGACGCCGCGTGGCGGTGGTATCGGCGCGGAACGCCGCCTCCATCTCGCGGCGGACGCGCACGGCTTCGCTGGCTTCGTCGATGTCGACGTCGGCCCAGCGCACGGGCGCGCCGGTCTTCACGGAATGGCGCAGCCGCACGTTGTGCGCGAGGCCGATCGGCAGGCCGCCGAGGCGCAGGCTGTCGGCGGCCGGCATGAGCCTGCCCCACACCGTGAAGCCGCCCTCGCCGTCGAGCGTCTCGCCGGCGGCGAGGTCGCGCTTGGCGGTCGCCACGGCGTCGCCGCGGAAGCCGGTCGGCGCGCCGGTCGACTCGCCGCGCAGGCCGGCACTGGCGACGGAGATGCCGAGCTCGAGCCCGATCAGGTGATAGGGCTTGTAGAGCGCCGCGTAGCGGCCGCTCGGATCGGTGACGAGGCCGTACTCGCCGAAGCAGCGGCGGACGTAGTCCGAGGGCGCCTCGAACACGACATAGACGCCCCAGCGGAGGTCGCGGAACACGGGACGGCCGTCGCGCTCGAGCGACGAGATCACCTCGACCTGGCCCTTGTGATGGAGCTGGCCGCCCTCGCTCGCGGGTCGCAGCACGCGCGGGAGATCGTCGACGCCGCAGGGCGGGAAGGCGAGCCCGTCGGGCGCCGGCGTAAGGCCGGTCGCATTGGCGACCGCCGTCATCTCGATCGCCGACTTGGTGCCGTCGAGGAAGCTGTTGAACATCTGCGCGTTCATGCCGCCGAGGCGCGCCTGCTCGGCGGTGAGGCCGTAGTGGCCCCAGACCGTCTCCGGCGTGGACTGATGGTAGGCCGGCAGATACTTGGTGCCCTTGCCGGCGGCCACGACGTCGAAGCCGCAGGCGCGCGCCCAGTCGACCTGCTCGGCGATGAGCGCGGGCTGGTCGCCATAGGCGAGGCTGTAGACGACGCCGGCGGCGCGCGCCTTCTGCGCCAGCAGCGGACCGGCGAGCGCATCGGCCTCGACATTGACCATGACGATATGCTTGCCGTTGGCGATGGCGGCAAGCGCGTGGGCAATGCCGGCCGGGGGGTGGCCGGTGGCGTCGATGGCGACGTCGAGCGCCGGATGCGCGATCAGCGCCCGTGCGTCCTCGCCGACCCAGGTGGTGCCGCGGTCGACGGCGTCATCGAGCGAGGCCGCGGCGACGCGCTCCGCCGGCCAGCCGACGCGCGCCAGATTCTCCTTCGCCCGCGCGGGTGCGAGATCGGCGACGCCGAGCAGATGCAGGCCGCGCGTGCGCAGCGCCTGCGCCAGGAACATGGTGCCGAACTTGCCGGCGCCGATGAGGCCGACGCGCAGCGGCCGGCCGGATTCGGCGCGCTGGCAGAGCAGCTTGTGGAGGTTCATGGTGTCACTCCTCGACGCAGGCCTTGGGCCATACCGCGATTGATTCCTCCGAAAGCGGGGGCCCAGGGGAAGTGACGGTGCGTTGTCCTGGACCCCCGCTTTCGCGGGGGAATCACGGAGGAGAAGTACCGAAAGCGCAGCATTTCTCCTCACTCGGCCGCGGCGCGGCGGGCGTGGTCGAGCAGGCAGTCGTCGGGCAGCATCTCGATCGGCG
>JBKOWC010000273.1:0-4944 GCA_046724215.1 Pseudomonadota bacterium
GCTTCGCCAGAAGGTCGAAAGCGATTTCGGCTCCTTCGACAAGCTGCGCGACGCCTTCATCAAGGCCGCCGTCGGCCAGTTCGGCAGCGGCTGGGCCTGGCTCGTGCTGCAGGACGGCAGGCTCAAGGTCATGGCCACGGCCAATGCCGTCCCGCCCATGACGAGCGGCGCCGCGGCGCTCTTGACCTGCGACGTGTGGGAGCACGCCTACTATCTCGACTACCAGAACCGCCGCGAGGCCTTCGTGGAAGCGTTCCTCGACAAGCTCGTCAACTGGGAGTTCGTCGCCCAGCAATGGGAGGAAGCGGCCGGTGCGCACGTCGAGTCGGCGGGAGCGCGACCGAAACAGCGCCGGCACGGGTGAGCCATCGATGACGCAGGCGGCCGCCGGCGTGCATCGCCCGCGGCCGCTTCAGTTGGCGCCGCTCTTGTTGGCGGCGCCGGCAATATCATCCGGGCCGGTGACGCCGAGCGACTGCATCGCCTTGCGGACCCGGGTCAGCAGTTCCGCGGAGCGTCCGCTTCCCGTGCCCGGCATGTTCTCCTCGGTGGCCACGAGCAACAGCCGCAGGTCCGTTTCCCATTGCTCGAGCAGGGCGATCTTCTGCTCGCGCGTCAGGTCGTCGGCCGCAAGAATCGAGTGGGGATCATCGAAAACCTGCGACACGTCGCGCAGCGCTTCCTGAAAGCGCGTCTTCACGGGAGACGTCGTCATAGAACCCTCGTTCCGTGCTCTGCCGATGTCGCAAGACCGGCACCGCATCCGGTAGAACACCAATCGGCCGAGCTGGTTCCGACCTCGTTAGGGTGAGAGCGGCGATTTCAGGACGTAGTTTTCGTCGTAGTCGGCAAGCCTCGGATAGGCGATCGTCGGCGCCGATCCGAGGTCGAGCACGCGCTGCCGGTAGCGGGCAAGGTGGGCGACGCGCTCCTCGGGGCTGATGCGCACCGGGCCGTGCACGAGAAAGGGCTCGATCACGGTGAAGCCGGTGAAATAGAGCATGCCATGATTGATCGGAAACAGGATCGCGCCGATGGCGCCGTTCAGGCCGCGCTCGGAATACATGGCCGCCGGCCCGCCGACGGTGACCGAGCACATGGCCCGCTTGCCGACGAAGACGCCGCGGTCATACCACCTTCCGCCGCCGTAGATGCGGCCGCCCGAGGCAAACACGCGGTCGACCCAGCCCTTGAGAATGGCCGGCAGTCCGAACCACCAGAGCGGAAACTGCAGGATCAGTACGTCGCACCAGAACAGCTTGTCCATCTCGGCCTGGATGTCGGGCGCGAAGCCGTCGTGTTCCGCTGCATGGGCCTCTTCGGCCTGCTGGCGCAGCCGGGTCGGGTCCTTGACCGTCAGGAAGTTGCGGCGGTCCGACACCGGGTTGAAGCCCATCGCGTAGAGATCGGAGATGACGACCTCGTGCCCCGCCGCGGTCAGCGCGGCGGTCGCCTCGCGCGTCATGGCGCCATTGAAGCTCGCCGGCTCATGGTGGGCATGGACGATGAAGACCCGCATCGCTGATGTCCGTGGAAGACGGCTGATCCAGCCGGGGAGGGTGGCTTCCCCGGCATCGTGCGTCGCGCTACGGGGACGCCGCGTCGGGTTATAGCAAACGCCCGAACCGGCAGGAAATCCGGCTCGGGTGGCGAAAAAGCGCCGCGGGATGCGCGCCGCCTCTCATTGAAATCATTGGCAATTTTTTTAATGCATGGGGTTGTTTTGCACCGCGGCTCACTACCCCTTTGTCATTGGTTCGGCACTTCATAGACCTTGCCGTGCCAAGGGGCCTGGTCGATCTGATCCAGCGCCATCACGTACAGCACTTTCTCACCGGGTCCGAACGCGAAGTTCGGCATCGAGGGCGAGGGCACGCCGATCGTGCGCAGCAGCTTGGCATCCTTGTCCACGACGATGATCTCGCCGGGCGCGTCGAGGGAGCGCGGGCTCTGCCCGATATACATCGCGCCCTTGGAATCCATCTTGATGCCGTCGGGCCAGATATGCGGCTTCTTCGGGAAGAGGTCGTCGAGACGCAGGAAGACGCGGCGGTTCTGCAGCGTGCCGTCGTCGTTCACATCGAATCTGATGATGCGGTTGTCCTCGGTCTCGACCAGATAGAGGATCTTGCCGTCGTTCGACATGACGAGGCCGTTGGCGTTGTGCAGGTCGTCCGCCACCAGCGTGATCGTGCCGTCCTTGGCGATGTAGTAGGCCGAGGCGTCGATCAGCGGGCCGCCCTTGCCCGATCCGGTGAAGTAGATGCCGCCCTTCTTGTCGGGGGCGAAGTCGTTCGGCCCCACGAAGGCATGGCCGTCCTTGTCCTTCGTATAAGGCTCCAGGGTCTTGCCGTCCGCCGAGATGCGGCCGATCGAGTTCGAGTCGTAGCAGGTGACCACGAAGTCGCCGGCCGTCGTGGGCAGGACCGCCGAGGGGCCGCAGCCGTCCTGCTTCCAGAAGACCTCGTTCTTCTGGCCGTCCCAGGTCATCACGGTGTTGCGGCCGTACTCGACGTAGAAGAGCTTGTCGTGATACCAGATCGGGCCTTCGGCGAACCACGCGTCTGGATTGATGACCTTGACGTCGGCAGCCCCAGCGGAAGCGACAAATCCGACCGTCATCGACAGCGCGAGCATCGTCTTCTTCATTGGCGCCTCCCTCCGAGCAACCGTGGGGTGAAGGATACTCAAAGGCAAGCCGCCGAACTGTCGCCGGTGGGACCGGTTCTGCGGCGGCCCGCAAATGGGCGACGAGTCCGGTTCCTTTTCGCGGGTTTCTGTGATCTTCTGCGGGCAACAGGGAGTTGCTCGAGCATTTGCGCCGCCAATTGCTTCCGGGCAGAAACCCCGATGGGAGAAGAGGCCGGCCAGACTCGATGCGTGATCGCCTAGGGCTTCCAGCCAGCAGTCCCGACGCTTCAGGCCGGTGTCTTCGGGTCTCCGCCAGGCCAGGCGGCGCGAGGCGTCGGCCGTGAACTTCGCCCGCATCCTGGCGAAACGGCTGCTGCTCTCGCTCATCACCCTCTGGCTGCTCAGCGTCATCGTCTTCGCCGGCGGCCAGCTCCTGCCGGGCGACGTGGGCCGCGCGATCCTGGGGCCGCTCGCCGATGCGCGTGCCGTCGCCAATCTCAACCACCAGCTCGGCGCCGATCGACCCCTGTTGGTTCAGTACTGGGAGTGGGTCAGCCATTTCGTCGTCGGCGACATGGGCACGTCCTACACCTACCGGAGCCCGGTGGCGCCGTTCATCGGCGCGGCCCTCCTCAATTCGCTGAAGCTCGCCGCCGTAGCCTTCCTGCTGGTGGTGCCGGCCAGCATCTTCGGCGGCGTGCTCGCCGCCCTCAAAGTCGGCCGCCCGATCGACCGGATCATCACCGTGGCCGGCCTTTCGGCCACCGTGCTGCCCGAATTCGTGACCGGCATCGTGCTGATCCTCATCTTCGGCCTCTGGCTCGACTGGCTGCCGATCTCCGCGACCTGGCCCGACGGTTCGGGTGCGCTGACGCAGATCTACTACCTGCTGCTGCCGTCGATGCCGTTGTTCCTGGTCCTCTTCGGCTACATCGCGCGCATGGCGCGGGCCGGCACGATCGAGTCCCTGGACGCCGACTACACGCGCACCGCGGTCCTCAAGGGCCTGCCCTGGCGGGTGGTGCTCTGGCGGCATGTCCTCCGCAACAGCCTGCTGCCGACGATCACGGTGATCGCGACCCAGGTCGGCTATCTGATCGGCGGCCTCGTCGTCGTCGAAGTGCTGTTCCACTATCAGGGGATCGGCGGGCTCATCCGCACGGCGGCGCTGGGCAAGGATTTTCGGATGCTCGAGGCAAGCATCCTCACCATCGGCATCATCTACACCGTAACGACGCTCGCGGCTGATCTGCTCTACTCCGCGCTCAACCCGCGCATTCACTTCGGGGCCGTCGAATGAGCGTGTCCGCGTCCGACGGCGCCGGCATGCTCGATACCGCCAGCGTGGCGAGCGCGCGCGGCGAGCGGTTCCGCCTGCTCCTGCGATCTCCCACCTTTGTGGTCGGGTTCCTCACGCTGCTCTTCTGGATCGGCTGCGCGCTGTTCGGCGCCAGCCTGGTGCCGCTCGATCCCTATGCGGACGACCTGCTGAACACGCTTGCCCCGCCGTCGTCCGACAATTGGTTCGGCACGGACTCGCTGGGCCGCGACATCTTCTCGCGCGTCATCGTCGGGGCGCGCGACATCCTGACCATGGCGCCGCTGGCGACGATCCTCGGCACCGTCGTCGGGACCGCGCTCGGCCTGATCACCGGATACTTCCGCGGCATCGTCGACGATGTCGTCAGCCGTTTCGTCGAGGCGTTCCTGGCGCTTCCGCTCGTCATCGTTGCCCTGCTGGCGCTGGTGGCGCTCGGTCCCTCGGACGTCATGGTCGTGATCGTCATCGGCATGGTCTTCGCGCCGATCATCGCCCGCACCGTGCGCTCGGCCGTATTGCTGGAGCGCGAGCTGGACTACGTCGCCGCGGCGCGGCTGCGCGGCGAGGGTGCGCTCTACATCATGTTCATCGAGATCCTGCCGAACGTGGTCCCGCCGATCCTGGTCGAGGCCACGGTGCGGCTGGGCTACGCCATCTTCACGGTCGCGACCCTCAGCTTCCTCGGCTTCGGCATCCAGCCGCCCTCGCCGGATTGGGGCCTCGCCATCTCCGAGAGCTATGGCCTCATCAACGGCGGCTACTGGTGGACGGTGCTGTTCGACGCGATCGCCATCGCTTCGCTCGTCGTTGCGGTGAATCTCGTCGCCGACGCCATTCACGGAATCTTCGAAACGTGAGCATCGAAGCGCCCCCGCAGCAGCGGTCCGCGCCGGTCGCGCCGGCGGCGGGCACGGCGCCGGACGCGCTCACGGTCAGCAACCTCGATCTCGCCTATCGCGTGCGCGGCCGCGACCGGCAGGTGCTGCGCTCGG
>JBKOWC010000065.1:0-12042 GCA_046724215.1 Pseudomonadota bacterium
GTCGCCGATCGGCGTCTCCAGGCTGATCGGCTCCTTGGCGATCTTGAGGACCTTGCGCACCTTCTCCAGCGGCATGGCCAGCTTCTCGGCCAGCTCCTCCGGCGTCGGCTCGCGGCCGATCTCGTGCAGCATCTGGCGCGAGGTGCGCACCAGCTTGTTGATCGTCTCGATCATGTGCACGGGGATGCGGATGGTGCGCGCCTGGTCGGCGATCGAGCGGGTGATCGCCTGCCGGATCCACCAGGTGGCGTAGGTCGAGAACTTGTAGCCGCGGCGGTACTCGAACTTGTCGACCGCCTTCATCAGGCCGATGTTGCCCTCCTGGATGAGGTCGAGGAACTGCAGGCCGCGATTCGTGTACTTCTTGGCGATCGAGATCACGAGGCGCAGGTTCGCCTCGACCATCTCGGTCTTGGCCCGGCTCGCCTCGCGCTCGCCCTTCTTCACCGTGTTGACAATGCGGCGGAAATCGCCGATGGCGAGCCCGGTCTCCTCGGCGACGCGCGCGATCTCGGCGCGGATGTCGCGCACTTCGTCCTTGTGCTTGGTGATGAACTTCTTCCAGCCCTTGGAGGTCAGGCGGGCGATGCGCTGCAGCCATTTCGGATCGAGCTCGGCGCCGTAGTAGCGCTCGAGGAATTCCTCGCGCTGCACGCCGCTGTTCTGCGCCAGCCGCAGCAGCCGGCCCTCGAAGCCCTGCAGGCGGCTGTGGCAGCCATAGAGCTGGTCGACGAGACCCTCGATGCGCCCGTTGTTGAGGCGCACGGCGCGCATCAGCTCGACCAGCTCGGCCTTGAGCTGGTCGTAGCGGCGGTCGCTCTGCGTCGACGCCTTCTCGCCCTCGCGGATCATCTCGAGGCGCTTCTGCTGCAGCTTCTCGAGCTTCTTGAAGGTGGCGGAGATCTCTTCGAACTTGGCGTGCGCGCCCGGCAGGAGCTCCTGCTCCATGGCGGCCAGCGAGATGCTGGCCTCGTCCGCCTCGGCGTCCTCGCCGTTGGCGCCGTCGGCCGTCTCGGGCTTTTCCTCGTCGGTCTCTTCCTCGCTCTCGACCTCCGCCTCGCCGCGCGCCAGGTCGGCCTCGACCTTGGCGGCTTCCGGGCCGCCGCCATAGGTGGCGTCGAGATCGATGATGTCGCGCAGCAGCATTTGCCCGGCGACCAGCTTGTCGCGCCAGGAGATGAGCGCCTTGTAGGTGAGCGGGCTTTCGCAGATGCCGCCGATCATCATGTCGCGGCCGGCCTCGATGCGCTTGGCGATGGCGATCTCGCCCTCGCGCGACAGCAGCTCGACGCTGCCCATCTCGCGCAGGTACATGCGCACGGGGTCGTCGGTGCGGCCGACATCGTCGTCGTCGATATTGCCGGCCGGCGGAGTATCCTCTTCCTCGGCCGGTTCCGGTGCCTGCGAGGCGGCCGGCTGCGACTCCTCGGTCTCTTCGGAATCGATGACGCTGATGCCCATTTCGTTGAGCATCGCCAGCGTGTCCTCGATCTGTTCCGAGGACATCTGCTCCGCCGGAAGGACCGCGTTCAGCTCGTCATAGGTGACGAAGCCGCGCTCCTTGCTGCGCACCAGCATCTTCTTGACGGCCGCCGTCTGCCCGTCCATCAACGGGCCGTCGCCGCCCTCTTCGCGCGTCTCGGCCGTTTCCGGTTTCGCTGTCGTTTTCGCCGCCATCCAAGCACCTGCCAAATCCACACGTTAATACCGGCCGCCGGCCTCTGCGGCCGCGCGGTGCATCCCTACCCTATGCGGGTTGCTACCCTATTGCGGGCGGCCCTCCACGATCGTATCGATGTCCTCCCGTCGGCTCTCGCCATCCAGGGTGGCCTGCCGGGCTTCCCGCAGCCGCGCGTAATTCTCCTCGGACTGGTCTTCCGCCAGCGCTTGCTCCGCGAGATCCCGTTCCGACCTGTCTTTCCGCTCCCGCATCAAGCCAAATTGATGCCGCAGCGCTTCCTCGGCCTGGTCGGCCGGCGCCGTCGGCAACGTGAACTTCCTGTCCTTCGTTCGGAGCAACAGGGTTTGCAAACTGTCCGCAAAGCCCTCTTGCGTGAGGTGGCGTTGAAATGATTGCGAGTCAAGGTCCGGGTGGGCGGCGGCGAGGTCTATTATGGCCCTCCGCAGCTTGTCAAGGCTGCCGGCCCGGAAGTCCAAGGCCGCCAAGGCCTCGCTATGGGCAACCGCCAGTTGCGGATGGTTAACGAGGAGCGCCAGAACGATCTCCTCCGGCTGGCGCTCCAGGCCGCGGACACCCTGGCGGGCCGCCATGCCGCCGACCTGGGGCAGCGGACGCTGGCCGCGGCCCGGCAGCCTTCGGTTCGGGCCAAGCGCGCCGTGGCGCTCGCCGGGAACGGCAAAGGCCGTCGCCAGCCGGCGGTCGATCTCGTTCTGGTAGTCGCTCTGCACGGTCCGCTCCGCGATCCGTCTCGCCCGCTCGCGCAGGCGCTGGCGAAAGCCGGCCCGCCGCTCCGGCGTATCGGGCGGCGAGACGGCCAGCTCGAGGTCCCAAAGCACGTCGATCAGCGGCCGCGCCCCCGCCAGCACGTCGCGCATGGCCGCGGCCCCCTGGCCCCGGATCAGGCTGTCGGGATCGTCGCCCGGCGGCAGGATGGCGAACCGGAGGGACTTGCCGGGCTGCAGCAGCGGCAAGGCGCGCTCGACCGCCCGCGCGGCGGCGCGCTGCCCGGCCGCATCGCCGTCGAAGCACAGGATTGGCTCGGGCGCAAAGCGCCACAACTCGACGATCTGGTCCTCGGTCAAGGCCGTGCCGAGCGGCGCCACGGCGCCGGCGAAACCGGCCTCCGCCAGAGCGATCACGTCCATGTAGCCTTCGCAGACGATGATCTCGCCGCCCTCGCGGGCCGCTCGCGACGCCTGCGCCAGCCCATAGAGCAGGCGGCCCTTGTGGAAAAGCGGCGTCTCGGGCGAGTTCAGGTATTTGGGTTCGCCCTGGTCCAGGATGCGGCCGCCGAAGGCGATCACGCGCCCGCGCCGGTCGGTGATCGGGAACATGACGCGGCCGCGGAAGCGATCATAAGTCCGGCTGCCGTCCTCGGCGCGGACGATCAGCCCGGCCTCCAGCATCAGCGCCTCGTCGATGCCGGCCTTGCCAAGGGCGTCTTTCAGGGCGCTCCAGCTGTCCGGGGCGAAGCCCAGGCGGAAGCGGGCGATCGTCTCTTCCTGGAGTCCGCGGCGGCGCAGGTAGTCGAGGCCAGCCCGCCCGGCCGCGGCGCGCAATTGCTGTTCGAACCAGGCGGCGGCGGCCTCCACCGCCGAATGCAGCGTCGCCCGCCGTTGCTCGCGCGACCGCTCTTCCGGCGTGCTCGCCGGCACCGGCAGGCCGGCCTCGCCCGCCAGCCGCTCCACGGCTTCCGGAAAGGCCAGTCCCTCGCTGCGCATGACGAAGCCGACGACGTCGCCATGGGCGCCGCAGCCGAAGCAGTGGAAGAAGCCCTTGTCCTCGCTGACCGTGAAGGACGGCGTCTTCTCGTTGTGGAACGGGCAGAGGCCGACATGGTCGCGGCCCCGCTTCTGCAGCTTCACGCGCCGGCCGACGAGCGACGCGATCGATAGGCGACTCCGCAGCTCCTCGAGGAATTCCGGCGCGATGGTCATGGATGCCGCGATCTATCCGGCGTAGGGGCGAGCGGCGCTCGCCCCTCTTTCGCAGAGTCCTGCCGACTGCGGATGCCTACAACCGGGCGAGCGCCGCTCGCCCCTACACGCACTGGCAACAACCCGAGGCTCAACCGAGCCTCTGCTTCACCAGCCCGCCGACCTTGCTGAAATCCATCTGGCCGGCGAACTGCTCTTTGAGGCGCGCCATCACCTTGCCCATGTCCTTCACGCTCGTGGCACCCGTCGCGGCAATGGCGTCGGCGATCGCCTGATTGGTCTCGGCCTCGCCGAGGGTCTTCGGCAGATAGCGCTCGATGACCGCGATCTCCTCCGCCTCCTGCTGCGCCAGTTCGGGGCGGCCGCC
Source organism: Pseudomonadota bacterium (assembly GCA_046724215.1). Classification (GTDB taxonomy): domain Bacteria; phylum Pseudomonadota; class Alphaproteobacteria; order Dongiales; family Dongiaceae; genus JBKOWC01. The sequence continues at coordinate 3,986 of JBKOWC010000065.1, forward strand.
CTTTTCGTAGAGCTCGATGCTGTCCCGTCGCTGCCGCACCAGCTTCTGCAGCACGTCGACGATCTCGGCGTCGCCGACGCCTTCGCGATTGCCTTTCTCGCGCGCGGCGATGTCGCGATCCTTGAGCGCCGCGAGGCTCATGCGCAATGTCGAGATCGCCCGCTGATCCTTGGCCCGCATGGCGGCCTTGAGGTCTTCATTCAGGCGCTCGCGCAGCATCGCTCCCGGCCCCCCATTGGCAGCGCGATGGAACCGCGGACGTTATAGGATTCAGCCCCGCAACGCAATCACCGGCACATTTCTAAGCAATTGAATCCAAAACGAGAAGTCCGCCATGGACGGGCTTGACGGCGGCCATGCGTTTGCCTATTAGCCGCCGGCTTGCCGAACGACGCAGCCGAATTCGGGCGGGAGGGCCTTTCGAATGCCGCAGGACCTGACAGCGGTGCTGGCTTTGGCCGACGGCACGCTGTTCTGGGGCCGCGGCATCGGCGCCGTCGGCCGCGCCGTCGGCGAGGTCTGCTTCAACACATCGCAGACCGGCTATCAGGAGATCATGACCGATCCCTCCTACGCCGGTCAGATCATCGGCTTCACGTTCCCCCACATCGGCAATGTCGGCGCCAATCCCGAGGACATCGAGACGTCGACTCCCGCGGCGCGCGGCTGCGTCATCAGCGCCGACATCACCGAGCCCTCGAACTGGCGCGCGGCCCAGCATTTCGATGCCTGGCTGCGGTCGCACAACCTCGTCGGTATGTGCGGCGTCGACACGCGGCGCCTCACCCGCCGCATCCGCGACGGCGGCGCGCCGAGTGGCGTCATCGCGCATGCCGCGGACGGCCGCTTCGATACCGGGGGCCTGGTCGCCGAGGCGGCCGCCTGGCCCGGCCTCGAGGGCATGGACCTCGCCAAAGACGTGACCTGCCGGCAGACCTACAGCTGGGACGAGACGCGCTGGCAACTCGGCGCCGGATTCGGCCGCCAGACGGCGCCGCGCTTCCACGTCGTGGCCGTCGACTACGGCGCCAAGCGCAACATCCTGCGCTGCCTCGCCGATCACGGTTGCCGGGTTACCGTCGTGCCGGCAACGGCGACGACCGAGGACATCATGCGGCACAAGCCGGACGGCGTCTTCCTGTCGAACGGCCCCGGCGATCCGGCGGCGACCGGCGAATACGCCGTGCCCGTGATCCGCGACCTGATTCATGTCGGCCTGCCGATCTTCGGCATCTGCCTCGGCCATCAGATCTTGGCGCTGGCGCTCGGCGGCCGCACCGCGAAGATGCAGCGCGGCCATCGCGGCGCCAATCATCCGGTGAAGGACCTCGCCACCGGCAAGGTCGAGATCACCAGCCAGAACCACGGCTTCGTCGTCGTCCCGGAATCGCTGCCGCCCGACGTCGAGGTCACGCATGTCTCGTTGTTCGATGGCAGCAACGAAGGTTTCCGCGTCCAGAACCGCCCGGTCTTCTCCGTGCAATATCACCCGGAAGCCTCGCCCGGGCCGCAAGACAGCCACTACCTGTTTCAGCGCTTCGTCCGCCTGATGGAGCGGCCGTGAATGCTGCGGCTTTGCGACCCCGCGGGCGGCTTGGCGGCGCCCGCCGCGACGACAGGCCGCGAGCGCGCGGGTCGATAAGGACATTCTGCCGCAATCCCTTCCTTACCTTCTATCGCTAGGATCGGCCGACTCCTGGATTGCCGGAGTCCCATTGCAGGCAGCGAATGTTTGATCGTCTAGCGGAAAGCTCCCGGCGCGAGCATGCGTCGGCCAAGCGTGCGTTCCTGATCACCGCTCTTCTGGTCATCGGCATCAGCCTGCTGCCCGGCAACGATCTGCTGGATATCGAACCCTGGGAGACCCTCGAGCACGTCGTCGCCTATGCCGTGCTCGCGTTCGTCGGCATGCTGGCATTTCCGCGCCTGCGGGAGACGGTGCTGTTGGCGGTCTTCCTGCCGGCGCTGGGGATCCTCATCGAGGTGTGCCAGCTGATCGTGCCCGGGCGATCGGCCGACATCAGCGATGCGATCGCGAACACCGTCGGCGTCGCCCTCGTGCTCGTTCCGCTGCTCACCCTCCGCGCGCTGCGGCGGCACTGATCGCCGGCCTCGCGCGGCAAGGCCGTCGCCGCCGGCGGACCCATCGTCACCAGCCAGAAGACCGAGCCGTCGTCGCCCGCGGCCGCGCCCGTTCTGTGCTTTCGAGCGCGATGCATTTTTTGTAACTACTTGCAATTTTGCCCGAAGCTGTTGAAATCTGTGGAAAGGCTGCGTCGTTGCCGGCGCCGGCCGTCGCAGGTGATGCTCCCCAAGGAGACCCGAATGGCTCGCATACTCGTCATCGATGATGATCTTCTGCTACGCGGCACGGTCGAGCTGATCCTGAGGTCAGAAGGCCACGAGGTCGCATCGGTCGGCGCCGGGCGCGAAGGGCTCGAGCGGTTCCGCACGGACCATTTCGACCTCGTCGCCTGCGACGCCCTCATGCCGAACCGGGATGGGCTGGAGACGATAAAGGAGATCCGGGATCTCGCCGCCGCCTTGCCGATCATCGCCTTCACGGGCGGCTCTGCCTATGCCGACGCACCGGGGTCGACGACCGACGTCCTCCACCTCGCCCGCCAGCTCCGCGACACGGAGACGCTCGCCAAGCCGTTCCGGAGCCGGGAATTGCTGGCGCTCGTAAGGCGCTGTCTCGCGGCTTCGGCGGTTGGCTCATGACCCCCGGATCGAGAGATGGCGCCGCCGCGGATCCGACCGGCCTCCGCGCGCTGCGGCACGTGGTCCGGTCGATCGGGCGCTTGGCCTGGGGCATGGCCATCGGCATGGACCGCACCCGCGACATCCCCTTCGCCAGCGTCCGGCCGCTGGCTCACGCCATCGGCGCGTCGCTCCTGCGCCTCGCCCTTCGCCTTCGGGAGTATCGGGAGCGGGCCGCGGAGCGCCGGCGTCTGCACGGCTTCAGCGATCACATTCTCAAGGACGTGGGGCTGTCGCGCCGCGACGTCGAACAGTTGGCCCGCGGCCCACGGTCCGGCGATTGATCGCTGCCGGCCGGGCGTGTTGCGGCTATCGCGACCGGCCGTCGGCCACCAGCAGCTCGAGCGGCAGCGCCGCCAGGGTGGCCGCCATCGGCGCTTCCGGCGCCCGCTCGGTGACGAGGTGCGTGACCTTCTCCAGATTGCCGACCCGCACCGGGGCGTAGCGGCTGAATTTGCTGGAATCGGCGACGACCACCGCCGTGCGCGCCGACTGCAGCATCAGGCCGTGCAGTTCGCCCTCTTCGCGCGTGAAGTCCATCACCCAGCCGCTCGGCGCGATGGCGCCGGCGCCGACGAAGGTGAAGTCGGCGAAGTAGTGTGCCAGCATTGTCGTGGCGTCGCGCCCGAGCGTGGCGCCGTTGATGGCCTGCACTTCGCCACCCAGCATGTAGACGTGGTTCTTGTTGTGGCCGGCGAGCTTGCTGCAGATCGCGAGGCTGTTGGTGAAGATGGTGAGGCCGCTGCGCGCGAGCAGCGCCTCCGCGACCTGCTGCACCGTGCTGCTGGTGGCGAGGATCACCGACGAGCCATCCGGGACCAGGCTGGCGGCCAGCCGGCCGATCGCGCGCTTGGCCTCGGCGTTGATCACCTCGCGGACGGCGATCTCCGGCTCGCTGCGCTCGAGCGACAGCGCGCCGCCGTGGGCCTTGCGCAGCATATTGCGTTCCGCCAGCAGCAGCAGGTCGCGGCGGATCGTCTCACGCGACACCTTGAGCTTGCGCTGGATCTCGGTGATCGACAGCGAGCCCCGCTGGTTCACCATCGAAAGGATCAGACTCTGTCGTTGTTCAGCCAGCACGTGGTCCGGTTCCCCTTCGGCGCGACCGCCCGATTCTGGGCAGAATTGGCATGAAGTTGCAATGCATCGCAAGTTCCACGGCGGATTGGACGCATTTTTTGTAACTACTTGCAAATTAGTGGGATCATGTTGCATATTATGGAGACGCCAATTCGCCGCCATCCCCGTGCAGGGACGATCGAATGAATGGGTGGATCGTCGCGGGCGGCGGATTGGCGTACCCCGAGCCCGGCGGCGGTGCGGCCCCACTGCTGCCGGTGCCTCGCCGCTTTCAGGGGATTTCGTAGACCGCGACCTGCGTCGCGACGCCGTCGAGCGCCGCCCGCTGCGGCAGCGCCTTCAGGCCCGCCGTTTCCAGCACGCGCGAGGAGTGTGGATCTTCCACCACCGACTCGGTCGCGAAGATCGCGCGCGACACGGCCAAGTTCTGCACGCGCGACGCGATGTTCACGGTCTGGCCGAAATAGTCCTGCCGGTCGTTCAGCGTGACGGCCAGGCACGGCCCCTCGTGGATGCCGATCTTCAGCAGCAGGTCCTCGCGGCCGTGTTGTTCGTTCAGCTGGCGCATCGCCTCGCGCATGCGCAGCGCCGCCGCCACCGCCCGGTCGGGCGCCGGGAACGTCGCCATGACGGCGTCGCCGATCGTCTTCACGACGGCGCCCGCCTCGGCGCCGACGATCTCGTGGAGCACGCGGAAATGCGCCCGCACCAGGTCGAAGGCCGCGAGATCGCCGACGCGCTCGTAGAGCTCGGTCGAGCCCTTGAGGTCGGTGAAGAGGAAGGTGAGGCTGGTGATCTTCAGCCGCTGGTCGACGTCGAGCGTATTGGCGCGATAGATGTCGCGGAAGGTCTGGTTGGTGAGGAGGCGCTTGGCCGTGAGGAACGGCTTGCGCCGTCCCAGGAGGGCATGGAGCTTCTCGCCGGCGACCCAGACGGCCGGCAGCACGCGCACGTCGGCGCGGTTCTCCAGCGAGATGCGTAGCGGCCCCGGCCGCAGCTCCATCTTGCCGGTCGGCGCCTTCACGTTGTTGTAGACGAGCGTCAGCGCCTGCCGTTCGCGCGTCGGTTCCCCCTTGACGTCGAGGAACTGCGTCCCGTGCGTGACGGGATCGAAGACGATCAGGAACTCGGCCGGCAGCTGCAGCGAGAGTATCGCCTTCTCGCCGGCCGGCAGCTCCAGCGATTCGAGCGTGATCTCCTCGATCAACTGCTCATAGTCGTCCGGCAGGTCGACGCCGGAGCTCCAGAGAATCTGGCGGGCATATTCCCAGATCGGCAGCGTATGCGGATCGTGGGCGGCGATCTTGCGCACGCGCGGGCTCACCGTGAACGTGACCTCGACCATCTCGTCGAGCGTCGGCTCGTAGCCGGCGGCGCAGAGCGCACAGTCGTATTCCTCCTGTTCGACCGACTTGAGCGTGGTGCCGGCGCCGAGCACGCCACCGCAGCCCGGGCACAGCACGTTCCACGAGAGGTCGAAGATCCCGAGGCGGGTAGCGTGCAGGAAGGCGCCGATCATCCGCTGCTCGTCGATCCCCGTCCGGGCCGCGAGATCGAGGACGTTGATGCGGTTGAGGGCGCGATCCTCCGCCTCCCGCACCATCCGCTCGAGTTCATCCGCCACGGCCGTGTCCGCCGACTGCCGCAGCGCCGCGAAGAGAGCCTGCGTCTCGCTCATGGCCCGGAGTCTACGCGAATCCTTGCCCGGCCAGACAGCGCAAAATCGCCGCGCGCGACAGGCTCCTGACATTCATCTTGCCGCCGTTTCCGGCAGGAAATACGCGGTCTCCGCCGTCTGCCTCGCGACCAGCCTCGGGAACTAGCGGGACCGGGCCGGCCTGGTCAATCGGCGCGTTGGACTCATTCCCCTTCCGCGACGGCCCCGACCGCATTCCAGGCCTCAGGTGGCGGCGAACGCGCCCGACTTGAAGTGGAAGTAGACGAGAATCATGTCGACCGTGACGCCGTCCGACGACAGCGGCAGCAGCAGCCGCTCGACCTCGTACTCCGTGCCGGTGTCGAGGCGGCGGAACGGCTCCAGCGAATGCACGGGCGCGCCGCCGGCGACGGCGGCGGCATACTGTTCCCAGACGATCAAGTTGGCGGCGAAGAACTCCACGGAGTCGAAGCATTTGCCGGTGCGGTTCTCGCCCGTCGCATCCACGACTCGCGTGCCGATCAGCCGATAGCGGAATTTCAGCGGATCGTGAAACACGTCGATGAGCATCATGTTGCGCAGCAGCTTGGGTATCTCCACGGGATCGATGTCCTGGCGCGCCGGCATCCGGCGCTGGCCACGCTTCGCAAGCCAGTAGGCGTGGATCTCGTTCATCTCCCGCGCCGCGAACGGGTTGCTCCATGTCGTCCCCCCGCGCTACCGCCGACTACCCAACAGCCGCACGAGCCGCTCGAACGGCGCGTCATAGATGCCGTCGTAGAGGGCTATATCCGGTGCCGCGAACGCGGCGGCCTCGACGACCGGCGCCCTCTTGAGCCTGTCGCGGATCGCCAGCGTCGCCTCGCTGCCCAGCAGCAGCACGGCCTTCGGACGGATCTGCTCGATCAGCAGGGCCGTCCAGCTCGTCGAAAAGCGCCGCCACGCCCCCTGGCCGCCCTCGCCGCGCAGCCAGAGGTCGGACTCGCCGGCCGGCGCGTCCGGATAGATCGCGTTCACCGCCAGCGTACGCTCGTTCAGCCTACCCGTCAGCCCGTGCGCCGCGAACAGGCGCCGCAGCTGCGCGCCGTAGGCAAAGGGGTCGAGCCGCTCGTCGGCGTGAACGAGCCGTTCCGGCCAGGGCCGCCCGACCGGATCGAACAGCGGCCGCTCGCAGTCGTGGTTCTGGAAGCTGACCATGGCGAGGTCGATCGTGGCCGGCGGCGCGCCGTAGAGGACGCTGATCCCGCGACCGGGGTCGAGGCCGCGGCCGTACGGTCCACGCAGCATGTGCCCGCAGGCGAGCGCGAGATTGTCGAACATCGTCTTGAAGGTCTCGCTGGACATGCTTGGGCTCCGGCATTTCCGTCGGTTCGGGGCAGCCGGTGCTGCGGTCCAGACGATCGGCATGGGAGTGCGGCCGGACGGCCGGTGCGGTGCCGGCCACGTCCGCCGCCCCCATAAATGTCCGCTCCCGGCGCGCTCCGCATTGATCGCCGGGGCCAAAGCCATGACATTCGCGGCCAGGCTCGTCCGGAATGGGCATGCTATGATGCGCCACCTCGGATGGCGGGGAGCCGGGCATGCAGATCAATGCCGAATTCGCGGGCGAGACCGTCGCGTGGCTCGAAAGCCACGGATGTGCGACGCGGCCGCTGCTCGCGAAGCTCCGCCTCGACCGCCGCGACCTGAAGTACGGCCGGCAGCTTCCCGCGATTCACTTCGCCGCCATGCTCGACTTCGGCGCGGCACAGACCCGCGACGGCTGTTTCGGGCTGCATCGCGGCGGCGAGTTCCGGCTCAAGAACGGCGGCGTGCTCGCCTACCTGGCCGCCTCGGCCGAGTCGCTGGGCGAAGCCGTGTCGCACTATCAGCGCTATGCGTCGATCGTGTGCGACGGCTTCACGATCGAGCGGGAGCGCGACGACGAGGGCGTCCGGCTGCTGCTGCATGTCGCGGACCCCTCATGGGCGCGCTGCCGGCATCTCGCCGAATTTACCGTGGCGCGGACCGTGAGCGCCATGCGCGTCGTCACCGGCGTGCAGCTGCGGCCGCTCTCCGTGCAGTTCGCGCATGCCCGCGCGGCATCAGGCCCCGAATGCCGGCGCCTCTTCGGCTGCGCGGTCGATTTCGGCGCGCGCGTCGACTCGCTCAGGCTGTCGGCGGACACGCTCGCCTTGCGCATCCCGACGGCCGACAGCCGTCTCGGGATCATGCTGCGGTCCTATGCCGACGGGCTGCTGAAGCAGGTGCGCCCGAAGGGCGGCGACTCGCTGGCGGGCAAGGCCGCCGCGATCGTCGCGCAGCGGCTGTCGTCGGGCGAGGCGTCGCTGCGCGATGTCGCCCGGCGGCTGCAGATGAGCGAGCGCACCCTGCGCCGCCGGCTGCAGGAGTCCGGCGTCACCTTCAGCGATCTGGTCGGCCGCGTGCGCCTCGACCTCGCCGACGACTGGCTGCGGCGGACCGACTTCAACGTGAAGCACATCAGCTACCTGCTCGGCTACTCCGACGCCGCCGCCTTCTCGCGCGCCTACAAGCGCTGGACCGGCCGCAGCCCGGG
>JBKOWC010000176.1:0-29522 GCA_046724215.1 Pseudomonadota bacterium
CCCTTACACCGCGGCGGACCGCCTCAGAACCATCCTCGCCGCAACGGAAACGGGCATCCCTGGCTTCCAATTCGGGATCGGCTTCGGAGACAGCGGCTTTCGGAAAGAGTTCCAGGATCCGTGGCCGGATAGCGCCAATCAGGTGTCCCACTTTCTCACAGCAGTCGGGCTGAGCTTTGACCCCGGCACGGTCAGTCAGACTTTTTTCGGGATACAAGTCCGCGATTGGATCGGTGCGCCCCCGGCGCTGAGCGATGCGGATGTGGCAATCCGGCTTTGCATCGGGCACGAAAAGGCGTCGGATGCGGCAAGCTTAGTTACAGCGCTTATTCGCGTTCGCGCCCAGTATGCGGCGGCCACCGCCGCCGACGTCCAAAATTTTCGGCAAGCGGAAGCGATCCTTGGGTCGGGGACTCCGCTGCAGCTTACGGCAGCGCTTGTCGCGCTCCGATCGATTCAAGTGAACCCGTCGGTCTATGGCAACAGCTACCAGGATCTCCTGCTGACACTGTGCGGTTGGCGTCTCGGCAAGATGATCAAGAATGGCATAATGCAAACCGGCGCAGGCGTCGCCGCTTGGATCCGGCAGAATATCAGCGCGTGAGCGCGCGTCCTTGTCATTCCTTGCGAGATCCGCGCGGCAGTCGGCGCGGCCAATCCCAGGTCGTCAGCCGGAACGGTCAGCTCTCGTGCAGCGCCATGAGCCAACGTCGGCGCCGGCGGCAGATCCCGGTTCGCTATTGGCGGAGTTAGCTCCAACGCTCCAGCGTGCCACAGCTACCTGCAAAGAAAGATCCCAGGCGGCTCTTTCGGCCAGATAGTTTCGACTAAGGGCAGGGATACGCGCCAGCGTTAACCATAAAACGAAAGACATCTTTCTATCAATGGCAAGCAGTGTGTCTGTTAACACTTGAAGGTTCGCAAGCTTTGACTTGATGACATCACACGGGGATCACGATACTATGCGCGACATTCTGATCCGACTGGTCGGGATGCTCCGCGGCGGGGCATCGACCCGCCGAATCCATCGTCGATAAGAGGCCGCCGAGTTCGTGGCAGTCCGTCAGGGAGAGGAAGAATGAAACGGAAAGTCAGAAGCGCCTTGCTGCTGGTCGCTTTCGCCCTCGCATTGAGCATCGGCGAGGCTTCGTCGGTCATCGCGCAGGAAGCCGTGCTGTCGGACACTCTACGACACTACATCCTCAGCGGCTGGGTCATCGTATCCTTCTCGAGCTCCGGAACCGGCTACGCCTTCCTCCTGCAAAAGGGCCCACGCCTCAAGCTCTGCAACGTCGGCGCGACGACGGAGTGCTACACGCTCAACTTCTGAGCTTGCGACGCTGGCGGACCGATCGCCCCAGCGGAGGGTCGGCCACTCCAGGATGACTCTGGCCTACCCGCGTATTGCTCGTCCGGATTCGACGTCGAAGAGATGCACACGCTCAAGCGCCGGGCTTAGCCACAGATCCATGCCCGGGTCCAGGGCCAGACGCTCTGCTGTGATCGCACAAACCTCGACGCCGCAGAGCTCCGCATAGATATGTATCTCCGGGCCGGTTGGCTCGACGGTGGCGACCTTGACGGCGAGGTCACCGCGGTCCTTCGCCGGCCGCAAGTGTTCGGGCCGCACACCATAGGCTACCTTCTGACCCGGTCGCACCGCGGAGCCCGGCGGAAGCGGCAATGCGGTCGCGCCGACTCTCAGTGCGGGTTTGCCGCCCTCCGTTGAAACTTCGCCGCGAAGTATGTTCATGGTGGGCGAGCCGATGAATTCGGCGACGAACAGGTTCGCGGGATGGTCATAGACCTCGAGCGGACCGCCGACCTGCTCGATATGCCCGTCGCGCAGGATGACGATGACGTCAGCCATGGTCATGGCCTCGAATTGATCATGGGTGACGTACACGGTCGTGGTGGAAAGCCGTTGATGCAGCTCCTTGATCTCAGTGCGCATCTGCGAGCGCAGCTTGGCGTCGAGGTTCGAGAGCGGCTCGTCGAACAGGAAGACGGCGGGGTCGCGCACGATCGCGCGGCCCATGGCGACCCGCTGGCGCTGCCCGCCCGAGAGCTGGCGCGGCAGGCGCCTGAGATAGGGCGTGAGATTGAGGATCGAGGCCGCCCACTCGACCTTCTTCGCGATCTCGTCCTTCGGCGCCTTCTTCAGCTGCATGGAAAAGGCCATGTTGTCGAACACCGTCATGTGGGCGTAGAGAGCATAGTTCTGGAACACCATGGCGATGTTCCGATCCTTCGGCGGCAGGTCGTTGACGACGCTGCCGCCGATGGTGACCTCACCGGAGGTGATGGGCTCGAGCCCGGCGATCATGCGCAGCAGGGTTGACTTGCCGCAGCCGGACGGCCCAAGGAGCACGAGGAAGGCGCCGTCATCGATCTCGAGATCGAGGCCGTGAATCACCTCGAGATCGCCGTAGTTCTTCCTTATGTTTCTGAGCGTAACGGCAGCCATCAACCTGCCTCCGTGAATGCGGCCAGTCGCGCGTTCCAGGCCGACAGGGTCGGCCAGAGATCAGCGTAGATCGCGCGGAGCTCCCCGTAGCGTGCGTGGCGCTTCGGGTCAGGCTCAAAGTCGCGGACCGGGCGGCCCGCCATCGCTGCTGCGGCCTGCGCGATCGTCCCGTACCAGCCAGCACCCTTCGCGGCGGCAATGGCGGCACCGAGCGCCGAGGCTTCCACAGTCGTGGAGCGCTGTACCAGCCGGCCGGTGGCGTCAGCGAGGATCTGTGCCCAAAGATCTGAGGCGCCGCCGCCGCCGATGACGACGTAGCGGTCGATGCCCACGCCTGTCGCCGCGACGACACCGTCGGTGGACAGGGCTTGCTCCAGCGCGATCCCTTCCAGCAGAGCCCGATAAACGTCGCCGCGCTTCGTCGAACCGGACAGCCCGGCGATGACGCCGCGCGCATTGCAGTCCCAGTAGGGAGTCATGCAGCCTTGCCAATAGGGAACCAAGACCACGCCGCCCGCCCCGATCGGGCTGGCGGCGGCCTCCGCTTCCAAGGTTGCGAGGATCGTGCGCTGCTGCGCCGGCTCGACCAGCAGCATCTCACGCGCCAGCCAATCGACCAGGAAAGTGCCAGCGCGCACACAGGTCTCGAAAATGTAGCCGGCATCGGCGATCGCAATCTCGGTGCGAAAGGCGCGGTCGTGAGCATAGTCCGCGCCGAAGCTGCCGGAGACCGCGGCCGTCCCCAGATTGATATACGCCTGACCGGGAACGCCGGCACCGACTCCCGCGCCGGCACCCGCGCACTGGCCGTCGCCGCCGGCGGCAATCACGGGTGTACCCGGGACCAACCCGGTTTCCAAAGCCGCCTTGGCGGTCACCTCGCCCATCGACGCACCCGGCGGAACGAGCCGCGGCATCCGCGCCGGGTCGACGCCAGCGGCATTCAGGACCTCGTCGGACCAGACGCGACGGCGCATGTCGAGCGCCCCCGTGGGATCCGCAGAGGCCGTCGAGGTGACCCAATCTCCCGTCAGGCGAAAAGAGAGGTAGCCGTGCACCTCGGCGATCCGCTCGGCGCGTGCGAAGATCTCCGGTTCGTTCTCCGACAGCCAGATCATGCGATAGAGGCAGGGGATGACGTCGAGCGGCTTGCCGGTGATGGCGTGAACACGCTCGGCGCCGAAACTCTCGCCAAATCGCCTTTGCTGTGGCCGCGCTCGCTCGTCGAGCCAAACCATGCCCGGCCGCAGCGCCCTGCCGTCTTGCGCAAAGACGCCGAAGGTCTCGCGCTGGTTGGAAACGCCGATCGCCGCGACGCGCGCCGCGTCCAGCTGTCCGGTCAACTGCCTAAGCGCCTGCGCCGTCGAGTTCCACCAGTCGGCGGGATCCTGTTCGAAATGGCCAGGCAACGGATTCGCCATGGCGATCGGCGCCCGGCCTTCGCCGACCGCCCGGCCCTCGCTGTCCCAGGCGATTGCCTTGGTGGCGGTTGTCGAGGAATCGATGCCGATGACGAGGTCTGCCATCATCACTGTTTATCAGAAAAACAAACGGAGGCGGCCGGTGCCGCCTCCGCGTCTGTTGCTGCCGTTGGCTCAGAGCAAGCCGGCTTCCTTGACCTTGGCGTCAACCAGGCCGGCCACGGTATCCATGCATTTCTTCGCACTGCCGCCGTAGTCCTGACCGGTCAGAAGCTTGCCGAGCTCGGTCGGGATCTCGTTGGTGGAAAGCCCGGCCCAGACCGGCATGTCCGGTTCGGACGCCATGACGTTGTCGATTGTCCACTTGACGATCTCGAGATGGCGCGTCGTGCCGGCGCCGACCTTCGCCTTCGCCTTGACGCGCGGGTCGGCAAAAGAGGATTCGCGCATCGGCGCGAAGCCGCCCGCCAGCGTGCACTGGGTCATGATCTCCTTCGAGCAGGCCCACTGCATGAAGATCCAGGCCGCTTCCTGATTCTTCGAATAGGCGGATAGGCTCATCACCGAACCGCCCTGGTGTCCGAGATTGGGGAGTTCGCCGAAGCCGGCATCGGCGGACGCCCGCAATGCCCCCTGCAACGGCTTGGACGGCTCCCACAGGCCGCGGACCTTGGAATCATCGGCGTCGAGGCCGGGAAAGAACTCGTCCCAGCTCTGCACGAGCGCCACCTGTCCCGAATGCATCATCTCGAATTGGCCGTCCCAGGTGGAGGCAGTCGAGTTCGGCGGCGCGACGGTCAGGAGCTCCTGGTACCATTCAAGGCCCTTGATGCCCTGCTCGTCGTTGCCGGCGAACTTCTTGTCCTTGCCGAAGATCGACCCGCCATGACCCCACACCGCCTGCGTCCAGTCGCATTCCAGCGAATAGTGGCCGGACTTGGCCTGCAAACCGGTGCCGAAGACGCCGTTGCCCTTCTCGGCCGCGGCGATCGCCTTGGCGGCGGCGGCGAATTCCGGATAGGTCGTGGGCACCTTGATGCCGTGCTTGTCCAGCAGGTCCTTGCGGTACATCAGGATGAAGATCGGGATGTCGAACGGAATGCCGACCATCTTGCCGTCGTAGAGCGCGAGGCCCTCGACCAGCGGCTTCGAGAAATCGTCCCAGTCGAAGCCCGGCATCGCCAGGTCGGCCTTGGTCTTGTAGTAGTCGACGGGGTCGATGCAGTCCTGCGCGAAGGTCGCCACCCAGGACTGGTCGAGATAGTAGAGGTCGTAGGTGCCGAGCTGACCCTGGACGTCCTGGGTCGCCTTGGCGAGCACCTGCTCGAGCGGGACGATCTCGACCTCCACCTCGATACCCGTGAGGTCGGTGAATTCCTTCTTGATCTGGTTCAGGACGACGCTCGGCGGCGTCGCCTCGCTGGTGTAGCGGATCTTGGTGCCCTTGTACTTGCCGCCGACCTCTTTCAGGAACTTGACGACGTCGTCGGGCATGTCCGCGCGCGCCGCATCGCCGATCAGTCCGGGGCCGCGGAACGGCCGACGGCCGCCGAGCATCGCCAGGGAGAAGGCGGAAAAGCCCACTCCGGCCAGCCCCATCCGGCGCAGGAACTCGCGCTTCGAAATACGCCGTTTGGCAAAGTCTCCCGCCGCGTCGACGATGAAAGTCTGTTTATCGTGTTTCTTGAAACTCATCGTGCTCCTCCGTTTGTTTGTCGCGTTTCAGGCTCGTCCACGCGTCCTATTCCTTGAGCGATCCCAGGGTCAGGCCGCGAACCAGTTGCTTTTGCACCAGCAGGATGAAGATGAAGCTCGGCACTACGGCGGACGTCCCGAGTGCGGAGATGAAACCCCATTCCGACCCGGTCGACGTCACAAAGGTCGAGATCTTGACCGGCAGCGTGCGGATCGAATTGGTCAGGAACAGCGAGAGCAGGAATTCGGTCCATGAGAAGATGAAGCAGAGCACTGCCGTCGCAGCCGCCCCGCCGGTCACCAAGGGCAGCACGACTTTGCGGAAGGTCTGGAACCGGGTCGCGCCGTCGATCATGGCAGCCTCGTCGACTTCGACCGGTACGTCGTCGAAGAAGGATTTCATCAGCAACACCGCGACCGGCAGGTTGATGAGCGTATCGACGAAGATCAGGCCGAGACGCGTATCGCGCAGGCCCAGATAGTGGAACATGAAGACCACCGGCACGATGATGGCGATCGGCGGCATGAAGCGCTGCGACAGGATCCAGTTCAGGTAGCCTTGCCGCCCGCGGAAGCGGAGCCGCGACAGCGCATAGGCGGAACCGACGCTGATCGCGATCGTCAGCGCCGTCGCGCCGACGGCGACGATGATGGAATCGATGATGGTCTGGCGCGAGTCGTAGGAACTGACGCCGCCGACGCCGAAGGTGTCGCCGCTGTCGATCGCAAGCTCGGCGCGCGACTTGCCGAGCAGGGTCACGGCATAGTTGATCAGTGTCGGCACGAAATCGAAGAACACGACCCTGTCCTTGTCGAAGATCGCCGAGGTCGGCTTGAACGAGGTGAGCGCCCACCAGAAGAGCGGGAACATGAAGAGCGCCACCACGGCGACCGCGGCGACATCACGTAAGATGCGCTTCGCCCGCGGCGGCATCAGAACCTCACCTTGAAGATCTTGATGAAGAGACTGGAGGTCACGATCACCAGGATCAGCGTCAGCAGCGCGATCGTCGACGCGTACGGGAAGTCGGCGTTCTTGAAGTAGATCGTGCCGGCATAGGCGGTGAGCGTCTCGGTCGCGGTGCCGGGCCCGCCCTCGGTCATGACCTTGATGTAGTCGTAGGTGCGGAACAGGTCGACGCCCCGGATCAGTACGGCGATGGCGATGATCTTCGACAGCATCGGCAGCGTCAGCTTGAAGAACATCTGGACGGCGGTCGCCCCGTCGATGGCGGCGGCCTCGTAGGGCTCCTTGGGCAACGCCCGCAGGCCGGCCATCATGATCAGCACCATGAAGGGGGTCCATTGCCAGATGTCGGCAAGCAGGATGCCGAACAAGGCCGAGCTCGCGGTGGCCAGAATCGGGTGGCCGGGCGACCACAGGCCGGCGGCGTAGAGCGTGCGGCTCAGGACGCCAAAGGAACCGTCCAGCATCAAAAGGAACATCATGCCCGTGACCGCCGGCGGTACCACGAGGGGCAGCGTCATCAGCGCGCGCAGGAGTCCATAGCCCCGACGATCCGAATCCAGCAGCAGCGCGATCAAAAGGCCAAGCACCAGTTCGATCACGAGGGCCACGGCCGTGTAGAGGAACGTATGACCGATGGCGCCCCAGACCCGCTCGTCGACAAAAACCTTCGTCCAGTTCCAGGCCGGATCGAAGATGCTGAGCCGCGTCGCCGGGTTGCGCTTGTGCAGCGACAGCCACAGGGCATAGAGCAGCGGGTAGATGCCGAACACGAGCAACACCGCCGTGATCGGGAACAGCCACGGAAACGGATGTTCCGAGCGCAAAAACCGCGGCAGGACGAAGCTGCGCGGCGCCCCCAATACGGCGGCCTGGCTCATGCTGCCGTCGCCCGTCCAGGTGGGTTGACAATGGCGACCAGCGCCCGGATCATATCGATCTACCTCCCATCATCTCGTTCTCGCACGGGGCTCTGCGGCCCCTTCAAGTCCTTGGTTGCCGCCCGTGCGGCAAATCGACGGCTCAGGCCGTAGCGACCAGCGCCTCCGCCGTCGCCTCGTCGGTAACGAGGATCGTGGCGTAGCCGCCACGCAGCATCGCCTGGATCGCCTGGATCTTTCCCGGTCCGCCGGCGACGCAGATGCGCTCGGGAATTCGGGCTATCTCGCGAAGCGTCAGGCCGATCATCTGATCATCGAGCGGACCCAGTACCGGCCTGCCGTCGCCGTCGAGGAAGCGCCCGGCCATCACGCCCACGGCGCCACCATCCTTGTACGGACGCATCTTCTCGGCCGTCATGTAGCCGCTGCGCAGGGCCATGCTGGCGCTGCCGAGGCCGGCCACACCGAAGAGGATCTTGGTGCAGGAGCGGATGAGCTTGAACTGCTCGACCAGCGTCGGCTCCTGCATGAACAGCGTCTTGATTTCCGGCCGCGACACGATGCCCGGCGCATGCAGGTTGACGCAGCGCGCTCCGATCCGATAGGCGATGTTGGACGTGCAAAGCTCGGGGGAAAATTCCGCCGTGCCGATCGCGCTCCCGGCGATCTGCACCACCGATACGCCCGGAAGCTGTACCTCGGGCAGAGCGGCCGAGAGGGCCAGCACCGTCCGGCCCCAGGATACGCCGAGCACGTCGTTCGGCCGCAGGATGTCCAGCAGGAGACGGGCCCCTGCCCGACCGATCCGCTCGTAGTCGGGGAGTCGCCCGCCGTCATCGGGAATGACGACGCAGCTCGTCAGGTCGAAGCGCTCGCGTATGTCGTGGGAGATTCGCACCGACTGGAGAGAATTCGAGGCGACCGCGATAGTCACGATGTTCCGGTCCCGCGCCTCCTGCAGGAAGTTCACGACAGAGGGCCGGGAAACACCGAGCCGGTCCGCTACTTCCTCCTGGGTCATGCGCTCCTCGTAGTAGAGCCAAGCAGCCCACGCGATGGGATCGCCGACGAACTCGGGCGGCGTGGACAACGCACTCCGCTTGACGCGCGACGGGGCCGATTTCCGATCCTGGCTTCGAACCATTCTCCGAGCCTCCAGCGCGCGTAAGAAAAAATGTCACTACGTATTGACATTTGTCAAGAGCGCTGGAAATCTCCTGCTCAGGCGTCAGTTCTGTTGCCCGAAGCGCTCCTTGGTAGGTCAAGGCAGCGCGAGCGATTTTTAGTTCGTCGCAAAGTCCGAGCTCGGTCTTTGTACTGTTGGTGCCTGCACAGATGGGACGCTGGACATCGCTGATCGACGACATGGTTGCGGGCCGCTGGATCAATCCGGAAACCGGGCAGCCCGGCAAGGTCCCCTATGAAGCTGTCGTGATCGAGGAGCGGCTGGACGGCAGCGAGGCGGATCTGGTGGGAAGGCTCGGATTCCGTGGGCGGCTTGCCGTCGTATCCGACCAGGACACCCATGACGTGATGGGCGCCCGAGTCGCGACCGCGCTGCAGGCGGTGGCAACCGTCGAGAGCATCGTGCTCGAGCATCCGCATGCCGACGAAGCGAATGTCGCCGCGCTGCGCGAGCGCGTGCGTCATGCTGACGCCCTTGTCGCGGTCGGGTCGGGTACGATCAACGATCTCTGCAAATACGTGACGGCCACGGACGGCCGCGCCTACTGCGTCTTCGCCACGGCGCCGTCCATGAACGGCTACACCTCCACGACCGCGTCGATCACGCTGGCGAACGGCCTCAAGGTCTCGAAGCGGGCGCACGCGCCCAAGGGCGTCTTCATCGACCTTGCCGTCAACGCGGCCGCGCCGACCTACCTCCTGGCCGCCGGCTTCGGCGACTGCCTGGTGCGGTCCGTGGCCCAGGTCGACTGGTGGCTGTCGAAGCGCCTGCTCGACACGTTCTATACCGACCTGCCGTTTCGCATCGAACTGGCGGACGAGGCGGAGCTGATGGCGCGCGCCGGCGATCTCGCACGCGGCGATATCGAGGCCGTC
This sequence comes from Pseudomonadota bacterium, assembly GCA_046724215.1. GTDB lineage: Bacteria > Pseudomonadota > Alphaproteobacteria > Dongiales > Dongiaceae > JBKOWC01. Next base: position 9,493 of record JBKOWC010000176.1, read on the forward strand.
GGCTATCTCCACCGCGTGCTCACCCTGTGCGGCTTCGGCGTCAGTTTCACCGGCGCGACCAACCACGGATCCATGGGGGAGCATCAGATCTCGCATTACATCGATTGCTTTGCTGGCGACCGACATCCGGGCACACTGCATGGCCAGCAGGTCGGCGTCGCCGCCCTGACGATGGCCCGGTTGCAGGCGAAGATCCTCGACACGGACGCCCCTCCGGTCGTCGCCGCAACGAGCGTGGACGAGACCGACATGCGCCGGCGCTACGGCGACGAGGTTTTCGCGATCTGCCGTGCCGAACTCGATCAGAAGGCGCTCGACGCCGCGGGCGCCGACAGACTCAATGCGAAACTCGAATCGATCTGGCCGCAACTCCGCTCGGAACTGCAGGCATTCAGGGTGCCGGTCGAGAGGATGCGCAGCGCGCTCGCCAGTGCCGGCGGGCCGACCACGGCAGCCGCACTCGGCCTCGACGTGGGCTTCTACCGAGAGGCGGTGCGTCACGCCCGTGAAATCCGCAAGCGCTATTCGGCGCTCGATCTGGCCGCCGACGCCCGTCGCCTGGACGAGTTCGCCGCCGGGGAAGGCTGAGAGCCGCCGGCCCGTTACCATCGCAATTCCTTCAAGATCCAGTCTGGCGTATCGCCCGCGGCCCCGTCGCGCGCCATGAGCGCTGCCACGCTGAGATCGGCGGACACCCCGGAGCGGACAAGTGCCGTCGCGGCGGAGATGGTCGCTGCCCCGGCTATGTCGTGATCAATGCTGTCGCCGATCGCCAGAACGCACGCCGGTGGCGGATGGCCAGCCAGCTCGAGGGCAGATTGATAGATCTCTCGAAACGGCTTGCCGATCCATCGCACCGGCCCACCCAGGGAGGAATATAGATCGGCAATGGCGCCGGGTGCCGCAACCGGACCACGGGCGGTTAGCATGAGGCGATCGGGATTGCAGCATAGCGCCGGCAATCCTGCTTCCGCCGCAGGCCGCAGCAACCTGGCGTAGTCATCCAGGCTCGTCGCCGGGGCATTGGATCCCAGGAACAGGACGAATTCGGACTGCTCCGGTAAGTCGACTGAGACGAGGCCCAGATCGTCGAACCCATAATCGTCACCGGCCCGCCCGACGATGCAGACTCGTCGGCAGGTACGGAATGGATCCCCGAATGCGCCGTCGCGAATGCCCCGCCACGCCACTTCGCCGGAGCTGACGACATCCAGGAACAGCGAGCGATCCAGACCGAGCCGTAGGAGGCGATCCCGATTGGCTGCTGCGCGCTTGCCGGAGTTTGTCACGACGATGGAGCGCGCCCCACGTCGAGCAAGCTGCAAGAGAACGGGAAGGACTTGATCATAGAGGCGCTGCCCATCATGGAGCACGCCGTATTGATCGAAGAGAAACACATCGTAGCGGTCGGCAATCTCGCCGAGCCCCGCGATTTCCTGTGGGCGCGTCATGTGCTGACGCTGAGCCCGATGCCCTGCCAAGCCAGGCGCGCCGCTCCGACCGCCGCTTCTTGGGAGCGGACCGGCAGAAAGGGCACGCCGAGCCGGGCCTCTCGAATCCTGCTCCAGGCCCGATTGAGCGCCCCGCCACCGACGCTCCGCATGCTCCGGAGCGGCGTTGCGCCCAGTTCCGCCAGCCGCCGATAAGCGGTCGCCTCGATCGCTGCGATGCCTTCAAGGAGGCCCTGGAGGAAGACGCGGTCGTCTGCCGGCCGCGGCGTGATCCGCGGCTGGAGCGACGCGTCGTTGAAGGGAAATCGCTCGCCTGGTGTCGTCAGCGGATAGTAGTCGAGGCCGGTCGGCCGCGTGGGATCGAGGCTCGGCTCAAGCTCCCGGAGACGCTGCGCAGAGAAGAATGATGCCAGGACCGCGCCGCCGGTATTGGACGCACCGCCCGCCAGCCAGGCGTCCCCGATGCGGTGACTATAGATGCCGAACTGCGGTGCGAAGATCGGCGCCTCGGTCAGCAGTTTCAGAGTCAATGTCGAGCCAAGTGATGTGACACCGTCGCCCGGCCGGTCCGCGCCGGTAGCCAGAAACGCGGCGCATCCGTCGGTCGTGCCAGCGACCACGGAGACGTCGTCAGGCAAGCCGAAATGTTGCGCGACAGCCGGCAGCAGTTGGCCGATGCGCGAACCGGCCGGCACGACAAGAGGAAGCAGGTCGGGCTGCATCCCAGCGAGTCCGATCCAATCAGGCCATTGCCGCAGAACGGGATCGTAGCCCGTCTTCAGCGCGTTGTTTTCGTCGGTGACATCGAAACGCCCAGACAGCTGCCCGGCGATCCAATCAGCCTGATGTAGGATGCGCGCAACGCCTGGCGTCCCTTGCAACTGGAGTGCCCGGCCGAGAGCGGAGCTAGCGCCATGGGCCGCCGTTGTCGGTGGCGCCACCGCGGCAATCACCTTTGCCTGATCGGCTGCCGAAGCGTCGTTGTATAGACGGGCCGGAGCCAGCGGCCGCCCGGCGGCATCGACTGCCAACACCGTGCCCGAGGTGCCATCGACGGCGAGCGCCCGTACGGCCTTGGCGTCGATCTGGCCGAGAAGCTCTGTCAGTGCACGGCCAGCGGCCGACCACCAGATGTGCACGTCCTGTTCGATGACCGGCCCATGCCGCAACGCCGGCGGCAGCGCCTGCGAAGAAGCAGCGACCAATTGCCCGGTTCGATCGACAGCGCAGATGCGGATTCCGGACGTCCCGACGTCGATGCCGAGCGCAAGTCCCGTCAACCGGGCCTCCGCGCCAACGTCTTGCGATACCGCTCCGCGTCCCAATTGAGGAGGGCCGCCTCGTCCTCCGGCGATAGCACGCGGATCGGTTCATCATCGGAGAGTCGCGACAACACATCACTGAGACAGCCCACCATCGCTTCCACCGCCGGTGGTGCGGTCGCCCGGATGAGCACGCCCTTGCCCGGCGCCAGAATAAGCGGCGGCTCGCCTCGCCCCTCCTGGTTCGCGCGCCGCAGGCCGGCATCCACGGTCTCGTTCTGCCGCAACACGAAGACGCCCGGGCCCAGGAATACGACATGATCCGGATACAGCGAGCCGCGCTGCGCGATCGCCAGACTTTGTGGATCCGTTGCGACGCCGTGCGCGCTGGTCATCCTTGGTAATCGGTAGATCGATCCGCCGGCAAGCATCGCCAAGCCGGCAATGTCTGGGTCGGGCGCGGAGTGCGTCGGTCGCCGCAGTCTTGTAGAAACCTCTGTCAGCATCGCTGCCGCCGCCGCGACGGTCTGACCGGCGACCACAAGCCCGTGGTTCGCCAGTACGACGACCACCGTCTCGACCTGTCGTCGTCGGTTGATCAATTGCGTCAACGGCAGCCCTGGCCGCACATAAGGGACGAAGCACCAGTTCAACCCCCGCAGTCGATGCGCCAGCTGGACTTCGGCATCGGCGCGCACCGCCCAGGCGATGGTCTCGACGCAATGCACATGCAGCACCACGGGCTGCGGCAGCGCCGCGTGCATGGTCGTTTCGATCGACGGCCGCAGTCCCGTCGAATCCTGTCCGGCAACCACGAACTCGACGCCGCTTTCGCAGGCGGGATCGCCCCGGTCGATGGCCGCACGCAGCGGCGCGAGGTCGACCGCGACCATGATCGGGCGTTCGCGGGCCTGCGAGAGCCAGGTGCCGGAGGCCTTGATCCACATGACGCCATTGCGCTTCAGCGAGGTGTTCCCGCCCGGACCCTGGACAAGCGCAGGATCGCTCCCGAGTTTCGCCGAGAGGTCGCGCAGGGCCGCGAATTCCGGATCGGCCAAGGCGGATTCATGCGGCGTCGTCATCATGCCACCTGCAGCCAGTTTGCGAAGGCTTCTCGCGACGCCTGATCGAGATGCAGGCCGTGCTTGGTCCGTCGGAGCAGCATGTCCTCGGCGGTCTCCGCCCACTCCGTCTCGCGCAGATAGTGGGCCTCGCGCTCGTATAGCAGGCCGCCGAAATGCCGCCCGAGGTCAGCCAGCGAACGCGCCGCGCCGATGATGGCATCGGCGCGCGTGCCGTAGAGCCGCGCATAGTGTTGCGCCAGTGGCACCGGAAGCCACGCATGACGCTGCCGCAGGGTGGTGAGAAAGGCGTCGAAGTCGCTGCGCGGCAGATCGCCGCCGGGCAGCGGCGCGGTTGCGGTCCATGCGCTGCCCATCCGTGGAAATACGCTCGCGAGTTCGGCCATGGCGTGCTCGGCCAGCTTCCGGTAGGTCGTGATCTTGCCGCCGAATACCGACAGGATCGGCGCGCCGCCGCCACTGTCCGTGTCGAAGACATAGTCGCGCGTCACCGCGGAGGGATTGGCCGCATTGTCGTCGTAGAGCGGGCGCACGCCGGAATAGGCATGCCGAATGTCGGCACGGTGCAGTTCGTGGGTGACATAGCGGTTGACGGCCGCAAGCAGATAGTCGATCTCCGCATCGTCGATGGCGACGTCCTCGGCGGCCCCGGCATAGGGCACATCGGTCGTGCCGATGAGACAAAGGTCGTCTTCGTACGGATTGACGAAGATCACGCGCCGATCGTGATTCTGGAACAGATAGGCCTGCGGACCCTCCCAGAACTTCCGCACGACGATATGGCTGCCCTTGACGAGCCGCACGCGGCGCCGCGAATTCAGGCGCGCGACCTGGCCGATGACGCCCTCGACCCAGGGCCCGGCGGCATTGACGATCGCCCTCGCCCGCACCTGGGACGCCGAGCCGTTACGCAGCAGGTCTACCTCCCAGACGCCGTCGATGCGCCGCGCCGAGCGCGCCGCCGTTCGCGTCAGCACCGTGGCCCCGAGCCGACTGGCGTCCAGCGCGTTCAAGACCACCAGACGGGCATCGTCGACCCAGCAGTCCGAATACTCGAAGGCCAGCCGGAATTCATCGCGGATGATGCGGCCTTCCGGCGCGGCGCGCAGGTTGATGCGACGACAACCCGGCAATCGCTTGCGACCGCCGAGATGGTCGTAGAAAAACAATCCCAGGCGGACGAGCCAGGCAGGCCTCTGCTCGGGCGAATGCGGCAGCACGAACCGCATCGGCCAGATGATATGCGGTGCCGCCGCCATAAGAACTTCGCGCTCGATCAGTGCCTCGCGCACAAGCCGGAACTCGTAGTACTCGAGATACCGCAGGCCGCCATGAACGAGCTTGCCGGATCGAGAACTCGTTCCTTCTGCAAGGTCGCCTTTTTCGCAGAGGAGGACCGACAATCCCCGTCCGGCCGCGTCGCGGGCAATCCCCGCCCCGTTGACGCCGCCGCCGATCACCAGGAGATCGACCGTCCCGTTGTTCGCCATGTGCGACCGCTTCGCCTGGCGAACCCGTCACGCGCGTTTGCGCTTGAGCTTCGCGGGTGCGTCCTGCAAGCCGTAGGTGGCAAACCCCTTTCGCGTGTCCTCGATGAGCGCGTCGGAGAGGATGTGAGGTCGGCCCAGCGTGAGCGCGTGGTAGTACTGCTTGGCGATCGTCTCCAATTCCACCGCCAGCCACATGGCCTTGTCGAGATTGGCGCCCGTGGCGATCACGCCGTGATTGGCGAGCAGGCAACCGGCGCGGCCTTCAAGTGCCTTCAGGGCATTCACCGACAGTTGCTTGGTGCCGTACGTGGCATAGTCGGCGCAGCGGATATCGTTGCCGCCGAAGGCGGCGATCATGTAGTGGCAGGCGGGAATCGTCTTGCGCGCGATCGCCAGCACTGTCGCAAAGGTGGAATGCGTGTGCACGATGCCGCCGACTTCCGGACGCGATCTCATGATGTCGTAGTGAAAGCGCCATTCCGTCGACGGCTTCAGCGGCCCCTCCCAGGCGCCGTACTCGCCGGTCAGCGGCATGGTCGCTATCATTTCGGGCTCCATGGCGTCGTAGGGCGTGGCGCTCGGCGTCACCAGCATGACGTCCCGGTAGCGCGCGGAGATGTTGCCCGACGTTCCCTGGTTCAGCCCGGAGTCATTCATCCAACGGCACTTGGCGATGATTGCCTCGCGCAACTTGCGTTCGTCTCTCGTCATGGACATCTCCTGGAATTCGCTTGCCGCATAGGTGTCTCAACACGGATTCATGGGCGGCTCGGCAGCGATGAAGCGGCGCACCTCCTCGGCGGCTTGCGCCGCCGCGATCCGGACAGTCTTCAGCGAGGCGCCGGCGATGTGCGGCGTCAGCGTCACATTCTCAAGCTGGAGCAGCGGCGAGTCCGCCGGGGTCGGCTCGACGGCGAAGGTCTCCAGCATTGCCCCGCGCAGGTGGCCGCTGCTCAGAGCCTCGTGCAGGGCGCCGTAATCGACCATCGGCCCGCGCGCGGTGTTTATGAAGTAGGCGCCTTTCTTCATGCGCGCGAAGGCCTCGTGGTTCAGCATCCGGGTCGTCTCCGCCGTGACGCGGGCGTGCAGCGTGACGACGTCGGATTCGACCAGCAGGCGATCGAGCGGGACGTGCTGCACCGCGTCGGCACGGTCTTCCGGACTCAGCTGGACGTAGGGATCGCAAACCAGAACGCGGCAGCCGAATGCCTTCAGCAGCTTGACGACTCGCGTGCCGATGGCACCGTAACCGATGACGCCGACCGTCATGTCCGAAAGCTCGTCGCCGGCCGTGTCGGCACGGTAGAGGTCGCCGCGCCAGTTTCCCGCGCGCAGCGCATCGTGCCCGCGCGTGATGTTCCGCGTCTGCGCCAGGATGGCGCCGATGGCGAATTCGGCGACGGCGCTGGCGTTCCGCCCGGGCGTATTGACCACGCAGATCTTGCGCGCCCGCGCCGCCGGCATGTCGATGTTCACCGGGCCGCCGCGCGACACCGCGACGAGCCGCAAATTCGGCAGCCGATCCATCATCGAGGCGGATAGCGGCGCCAGATGCGTGACGAAGATGTCCGCATCGCCGACGAACGCGATCACGTCGTCGGGTTCGCCGAGATACTCCTTCAGGCCATCGAGCCCGGCCTTGGCATAGCCATGCTCCATGGCGACATCCGGCCATGGCAGGTCCTGCTTGCGGATCGCCAGTTCTTCGGTCCGGCAACGCGCGCGGATCGCCGTCTCGAAGACATCCGACAGCATGAACCGGTCGCCCATGATGGCGATCCTCGGCATCAGGCGACCGCTCCATCCCGCACGTGCCGGAGCGACCGCCACACCGGGCGCATCGCCTTGCGGGTCTCGAGATAGACCGGAAACAAAGCGTCGTAGGTCGCGGCCAGCCCTTCATCCGGGCTCTCGGCATCGTTCAGCAGGGGATCGACCCAGGCGCCGACGCAATCGCGCATGGTCGGAAACAGCCGTTGCTGCACGGCGGCGATCATCGCGGCGCCCGACGCCCCGGCTTCCTCACGCGAGACCGAGCGAACGCGCGACCGCAGCACCGACGCGAGGATGCTGCGCAGCGCTTGTGATCGCGCGGCGCCGCCGGCGACCCTCACCTCCGCAGGCGGCGCGCCCATGGCGGCATAACAATCGCGCGCCGCGAAACACAGCCCCTCATAGACCGCCCGCACGAGGGCGAAGTACCCCGTGCCGGCCTCGAGACCGGTGAACTGCGCGCGCGCCGACGGCTCAAGGAAGGGACCGCGTTCACCGGCCTGTGAAATATAGGGGTGAAAGATGGCTTTGCCGGCCGGAGCCGCCATGACGCTCTCGTCCAGGCTGGCCAGCAGCTCCTGGCGTGAACGCGCCACGCCGGCGCCGGCCAGGATCTCGCGCGCGATGTCCAGCAGCCAATCGATGTTCAGCGTCGCCGCCATGTTGGATTGCATCTGCGCGCATGTGCCGGGTACCGGAAACGCCACTGTGTAGCCGCTGCGCTCGGAATTGAGACGCACGCGGTCCGGCGTCATGGCGAGGCGGATGTGCATGCCGGTCGATCCGAAGATCGAACAGCCGACAGCGCCACCATTGTCGAAGAGGCCGCCGCCGAGCCCCGTGCAGATGACGTCGAGAAATGCCAGGGCGATCGGCGTCCCTTCGGGCAGGCCCGTTTCGCGGGCGGCCGCCGCCTGCAGCCGATCCGACTCGCAGGTGCCGTCGACGATGGGCGGCAGCAGTCTCTCGCATTCGGCAGCGTCGAGCGCACGCAGAATCCCCGCTTTGTATTGGCGCGTGCGGAAATCCCCGAACGTGAAGTTTGCTTCCGACGGATCCGTTGCGCGGCGGCCGGTCATCCGGAAGTAGAGCCAATCCTTGCAGTGAAATGCGGTCGCCGCTCGGGCCACGACCTCCGGCCTGTTTCGCTTGAGCCACACGAGCTGCAGGCTTTGCTGGCAGGCATTGATGCCTGTCCCCGTGGCCTCGTAGTGCGCCGGATATGCGGGATCGGCGATGAAGGCCTCGGCGATCGAGGCGGCCCGCGAGTCGAGCCACAGCCAGCCGGGAGCGACCGGCTCGCCTTCGCGATCGATCAGCCATGTCCCGTCGCCCTGACCCGTGACTCCGACGGCGAGAACGCGTTGCGACAGGTTCGGCACGCGCTCGCCGAGTTGTCGCAGCGTTGCCGCCGTGTCCGTCCAGGTACGCCGCATATCCTGCTCGACGCCGCCGCCGGGGACGGTTTCGTACCGGTTCGGCAGCGCCGCCACGGCGATCTGCTCACCCGCCGTCGTGAAGGCGACCGACTTGATGACGGAGGTTCCGGCATCGACGCCGATGAGGACGTCGCCGCTCATGCGAGGCCCCGGCCATGCGCGATGACCCGCCCGCCGTCCGCATCGAACAGGTGCAGGTCCTCCGCCATCACATTGAATGGGATGTCCTGGCCGACGCGGACGTCGACGCGCTGGTGTGCGACCACCACCATGAGGCTTCCCGCGACATCGGCCGCGATGTGGCTCTGGTCTCCCAGCCATTGGTTCGAGAGCACCGTCGCTTTGAGCTTGGACTCCTGGAGCCGGACCGCATGCGGCCGGATGCCGAGGGCGACCGAGCCGCGTGATGCCAGAGCATCGCGCACGGGGGTGCCGATATCGGACTCGGCGTAGTCGAACGCCATCCCTTGGCTGCCCGCGATCACGAAACGCACGCGCCCGCCCGACATCTCCGGTCGCGTCGCAAACACATTCATCGGGGGCTCGCCGATGAATGTACCGACGAAGAGATTGGCCGGCCGGTCCTTCAGTTCACGCGGTGTCGCGACCTGTTGCAGAACGCCGCCTTCCATCACCGCGATGCGGTCGGCGAGCGCGTTGGCCTCGGTCTGGTCGTGCGTCACGAGCACGGAAGTCATGCGGCGCTCGCGCAGATAGTGCTTGAGCCGGCCGCGCAGGATCGCCCGCAGCTGCGGTTCCAGCTGTCCCATCGGCTCATCGAGCAGATAGAGGTCGGCCTGGCGCACGAGGGCGCGGGCCAGGCTGGCGCGCTGCTGCTGGCCGCCCGAGATCGATGAGGGATAGCGATCGAGAATGTCCGTGATCTCCAGCAGCGCCGCGATGTCCTGGACGCGCCTGTTCTCTTCGGCTTTCGCCAGCCGCGATGATTTGAGCGCGAAGGCGATGTTGTCGCGGACGGTCAGCGGTGGATAGAGCGAGTAACCCTCGAACGCCATCGCCACATGGCGTTTCGCCGGCGGCAGCAGATGGATCGGCTGGCCGTTGATGGCGATGGCGCCCTCTGTCACGGCTTCGAATCCGGCGATCATCCGGAGCGTCGACGTCTTGCCGCAACCCGACGATCCCAAGAGCGCCACGGTCTCGCCGGGCCGCACGGCCATCGTCAGCGCCTTCACCGCGTGCACCGGTACGCGCCGGCGTGGCCGGTAGATCTTGTCGACAGCGTCGAGGCTGAGGACGTCGGACGCGCTCATGGCCGCCCTGTCCCGCATGCGGCTTTCAGCCGCTGGCCGGTGGTCTTATCGAACAGGAGGATGTCGTCGAGGGCGAATTGCAGGCCCACCTTGGTGTCGGCCTCGGCGGGTCGTTCGCCCGACGGTTGCGACGCCAGAATCTCCCGGCCGTCGCTGGTATTCAGAAGCGTGACGAGGCGCTCGTTGAGCGGTGTCACGGCGACGACAGCGGCGGGGATCGCATTCGGCGCGGGGGCTCCTATCTTTACGGCTTCCGGACGGACGCCGAGGAGCGCAGCGCCGCCGACGGCGGTGCGATACTGCTCGCCGATCGGTATTGACGTGCCACCGATCGTCGCGCTGACACCGCTCTCAGCGCCCTGCGGCGTCACGTCGATCAGGTTGATCGTGGGGTCACCGAACAGGCGCGCCACCTGAATCGTCTCCGGCAGCCGATAGATCTCGTCGGGCGACGCCACCTGCACGAAATGGCCGCCGATGAGGACGGCGATGCGGTCGGCAAGTGCCATCGCCTCCTTGTAGTCCTGGGTCACGTAGAGCACGGTCGCGCCGGACTGCCTCAGGAGCGGGGGCAACTCCAGCCGCATCTCGAAGCGCAGCTTGGCGTCGACGTTGCGCAAGGGGTCATCGAGCAGCAGCAGCTTCGGCGATCCCGCCAGTGCGCGTGCCAGAGCCGTGCGCTGCTTCTGGCCGTTCGAAAGCTCGCGCGGCGCGTGGGAGAGCACGTGGTCGATCTTCAGCATCTTGGCGACGCGCTCGACGCCTTCGCGGATCGGCCCCGCCGACATGTGCCGCGCGGCGAGCGGGCTGGCGATGTTGTCGAAGGCGGACATGTGCGGGAAGAGCGCGAAATTCTGGAAGGCCATGCCGATGTCGCGGTGATCGGGCGCGACGTCCGTCATGTCCTCGCCGTCGACGTAGATGGCACCGGCGTCCGGATCATGCACGCCGGCAATGAGCCGCAGCAGCACCGTCTTGCCGCCGCCCGAGGGGCCAAAGATGACGACAATCTCGCCCTTGTCGGCAGCGAGCGAGACGCCGTCGAGCACGGCTCCGTTCTTGAACGACTTGGTGAGACCCTTCAGCTCGAGACGCGCCATCCCCTACCCCTTGACGGCGCCGAGCGACAGGCCCTCGACCAGATAGCGCTGGGCATAGAGCGCCAAAAGCAAAGTCGGGGTCACCGAAAGCACGATGGCGGCCGCGATCTGGCCATATTGAATGCCGGACGCCGTGACGAAGGCGAGGGCGCCAACCGTCACCGGCTGCTTGCTGGCGGAGGCCAGGATCAGCGCGAACACGAAGTTGTTCCACGCGAAGATGAAAGCGAGCAGGCCGGCGGCGGCGATGCCCGGCCGCGCCAGCGGAATGGCGATGCGGGTGAAGGTCTGCAGCCAGGAATGGCCGGCGATGCGGTAGGCGTGCTCGATGTCCGGGCTGATGTCCTCGAAGTAGCCGCGCACGATCCACAGGATCAGCGGCAGGCAGATGAGCTGGTACACCCAGATCAGGCCGACGTAGGAATCCGTCAGGTGCATCTGCTTGAAGTAGAGGCTGAGCGGCAGCAGCACCAGCAGCGGCGGCGCGAAGCGGAAGGACAGCAAGGTGAAGGCGATGTTCTCGCCGAGCCGGAAACGGAAGCGGGCGAAGGCATAGGCGGCGGGCACCCCCAACAACAAGGACAAGAGCACGGCGCAGGTCGACAGCAGCACGCTGTTGCCGAGGTTGCGCATGAACAGGATGTCGAGATTGCCGGCGGTGGTCTTGAGCTGTCCCGTCAGCAGCGCGGTGTAGTTGGCGAGCGTCGGCTCGAAGAACAGGCTCGGCGGGATGCGCAGAATGGTCTCGTTCGTCTGGAACGACATCAGGAGTATCCAGAAGATCGGGAACAGGAAGAAGACCAGCACGAGGGTGATCAGAACCCCTCGCACGATCCGTTCGGTGGTCGAGACATGATCCACGGACGGTCCCTCAGGCGTGCCCGCGCGTGCGCTCGCGCAGCTTCAGCCACTGCTTGATGAAGATGTTCGACAGGAAATAGGTGATCGCCCACAGCACCATCAGGATCGCCGCCGACCGCCCGACGTTCGTGTATTGGAAGAACTCGAGATAGGAGCGCACCTGGAAGACCAGCAGGGTGTCGCCGGGGCCGCCCTGGGTCATGGAATAGATGATGTCGAACTGCTGGATCGAATCGAGCAGCCGGAACAGGGTCGCCGTGATGATGTAGGGCATCAGCATCGGCAGGGTGATGCGGAAGAAGACGAAGCTGCGGGGCACGCCGTCGAGAGCGGCGGCCTCGAAGGGCTGCTTCGGCAGCGAGCGCAGGCCGGCCAGCAGCAGGATCATCATGAAGGGCGTGTAGACCCAGATGTCCACCAGCGTGACCGTGAAGAGCGCCGTGCTCGGGTCCGACGCCCATTTGAAATCGGTGACGCCGAGCAGACTCACGAGATAGCTGAGGATGCCGAAGTTCGGGTTCGTCATCAGCTTCCACATGAGGGCGGCCAGGGCCGGCGCCGTCATCAGCGGCAGCAGCAGGAGGATCGAGGCGGCGTTGTGGAAGCGCGTCGGCTTCTGCAGCAGCAGCGCGATGCCGAGGCCAAGCACGAGCTCGAGGCCGACCGTGAGGCCGGCATAGATCAGCGAGATCGCGACCGTGTGCCAAAAGGTCGCGTCGCTGAGGAACGCGATGTAGTTGTCGAACCAGATGAAGCCCTTCAGCATCGGCAGGTTCAGCCGATAGCGCATCATCGAGTAGTAGGCGGCCGTAAAGAACGGGACGAGGATGCCGATGCAGATCAGGAGCGCCGGCAGGCTCAGCACGTAGGGCAGCGCCCGCCGCATGATCCGCGACCGGACGGGTCGTGCAACCGAGGCGTCAGCCACGCTGCTCATCGCTCGCATAACTCCAGGCGATCAGTTTGTCGGCCGAGGAAGCCGGGCGCAACCCGCTGCGCACGGCGGGTTGCGCCCAGCGCGGCTCAGGAGCAGCTCAGCCGAGGCCGGCGTCCTTGAGCTGCTTGTCGATGTTCGCGGCCAACTGGTCGAGGCCTTCATCGACCGGCACCTGCTTCGCCACCATCTTCTGCAGCGTCTCCGCCCACTGCGTCGTGAGGTCGAAGAACAGCGGCTGGGCGGTGAAGTAGATCTTGGCACCCGGCGCCGAGATGTCGTGCTGCTCAAGATAGCCGGGATAGGACTTGGCGATGCGGTCGCGGAACTCCTGGTCCTTCCACACGGACTGCCGCACCGGATTGACGAAGTCCATCTTGCGCGCGCCGAACATGTCGTGCTCGGTCGAGGTCGCCCACTGGATGAAGTACCAGGCGGCGTCCTTCTGGGCCGAGAAACTCGACAGCGCCAGCGACCAGATCCAAACGTTCGGCGTCGGCGCCTTGGCCGCCGGGTTGGCGGCAAAGGGCGCGTAGCCGATATGGCCCTTCTCCTTGTTGTCGCCGCCGTTCATGAAGTAGCCGAGGATATCGGCGTCGAAGATCATGGCGGAGGCGCCGGCGCCGAGATCGGTGCCGACCTGATACCAGGTGTAGGTGGCCCAGTTCTTTGGCCCGGAGTCCTGGATCATCTGCACCCACAGCTTGTGGTAGGCCTTCGACTCCGCCGTGTTCATCGCCGCCTTCAGCTTGCCGTCGGTCACCGTGAAGTCGCGCTGCCCGAAGTTCGAGTAGCCGGAGAGGAAGCCCGGATGGATCGTGGCCCAGGAGCGCGAGCCGCGCACGCCGACACCGTATGGTCCGCCGGCATCCTTCGTGAGCTTGGCGGCGACGCCGACCATGTCTTCGAGGTTCTTCGGCGGCTGCACGCCGACTTTGTCGAACAGGCCGCGGTTGTACGAGATGTTGTTCAGCTCGTAGCCCCAGGGCACGCACCACTGCTTGGCGTCGGCCGAGCCGAGCTCGGCACCGGGTACGCCGTTCCAGGCTGTCGAGGCCCGCAGGCCCGGCAGCACGTCATCCCAATTGTGGTTGGGGTTCGTCTTGCTCGCGTCCTTGAGGTATGCGTTGAGGTCCTCGATCCAGCCGGCCGGGCCGTAGGTCCAGGTCATGTAGGCGCCGGTCATGAAGGCATCGTACTCGGAGGACGAGGACGACAGCGCCGCTGTCACCTTGTCGAAATAGACGTCCTCCGGGAAGATGTCGTAGCTGACGTCCATGCCGGTCAGCGTCTTGAAGTTCTCGAGGTCAGCGATCATCGCATCCGCGTAGGGATGCTTGTTGAGCAGCAGCTTCAGCTTCGTGCCCTTGAACTTCTGCCAGTCGAAATCGGCGGCCAGCGCCTGCGTGGCGGCGGCGTTGAGCAGAACGGCGGCCGCGCCGATCGACAGGCCGAGGCGCCCGGCCCGGTCCAGCATCTCCCGCCGGCTCATCTTCTTTGCCGCGAAGGCGGCAAAGAGGTCCTTCTCCTTGTTGTACATTCGTTGATCTCCCTTTCGCTTGTAGGACGATTTAACCCCGGCGTTTGTTGCCGTTCTTGTTGCCGGGCGCTTGTCCCGGATGTTCACGGGCGAGGCCGCGAGCCGTGGTCTCGTCGGTGATGAGCCCGTAAAGGAGTCCGCTGTTCAGGATGGCGCGAATGGGTCGGACCTTGCTGCGGCCGCCGGCGATGGCGAGCAGCTGCCGGCCGCGCAGATCCTCGACGCTCAGCGACAACGCCCGGGCCGACAAATCGGTTTCGATCTGCTGACCGTCGACGCCGAAGAAGTGACCGAGAACCTCGCCGTAGCCGCCGGCCTGCTTCAGTTCGGCGAGTTCGTTCGGCCGAATCATGCCGCTGGCCGCCAGGAAGCCCGTCGTCTCGACCTCGCCGATGCCGACGATGAGAAGCGACGCCCGCCGCGCCAGTTGAACCACATCGGCGATGCCGACCTGGGACATGAGGACATTCTTGTCCTCGACCGAATTGGCGAAGGCAGGCACCGGCATGAGGTAGGCTTCCGCCGCGGTCCGTTCGGCCAGCTTGTGGATGACGTCGAAAGGATTGGCGGCAAACTTTCGCGTGAGCCCACCGAGCAAGGAGACGAATTGCACGCCGGGTGCCGGCGTGCGCGGCAGATGTTCGATCGCCGCCGCCAGCGTGCGCCCGTGACCGATGCCGATGATCTTGTGTTCGCTGTGTTCGAGAACGCCGCGCAGACAGCGCGCCGCGGCAATACCCAGGGCGCGAAACGGCAACGCCCCCTCGTCGAGATCCGGCGCCACCTCGCAGTAGCGAAGTCCGTAGCTCGACTTCAGCGCTTCTTCGAGCGCCACGCACTCGGCCACCGCGCCATCGACGAAGACGCGGATGAGCCCCTCGCGATTCGCGCGCGCGATCAGCCGATGCGCCTTCGTGCTCGGCACGTTCAGTCTGTCCGCGACTTCCCTCTGGGTCTTGCCGCCGGCGAAGTACAGCCATGCTGCCCGCGCAGCCAAGCTCGACTCCGCGTCGAACTTCGAACCGAACCCGTCCGGGTGGCTCATGGGTCCACGTCTCCGTCCGTTTGCAATTTTTTTTGTCATCTGCAATATTTTGCATCTCGTGGAAGGTGTCAATACGCAATCGATTCCGCACCGCAGCACGACGAGTACGCTGGGTGCGATAACTGATCCTGCCGTACTCGTCTTCGCCGATCCCGGCGCCTTGGGCCGGATCGAACCGGCCGGTGTTCGAGTTGGTACGGACGGGGGGACTCGAACCCCCAACCCCTTACGGGGAGCAGATTTTCGTACCACTTCGACTTTCGCCGCCGCCGCATGGGCGTTTGTGGTCTGGACTATCCCTTCGCCATGGCCTTTTTTGGCCGCAGGCGCCACCCGTCTAGTCTCCACACCTTCCCCCAAGAGGGGGCTTGGCTCGGGATTGGCCTAGGTCGCCCCTTAGCTTTCCCCGAGTTTGGGCGGTTCTACGCCGCGAGTTTCCTCGCGGGCACTCCAATGAAGTCTGCTGCGTTTACCGATTTCGCCACGTCCGCGTCGGCTCTGCATCGCCGTGCCATAGCGCATCCTCTTATGCAAAGCACGACGTTCGACGCGCTCTGGGAATCGGGACCTTCGTCGGGCTCGTCGATTGCATCGTCGCCGGCATGCTGAACGACCAACCCGCGCTTGCCTTGGTTATGTTGATCGCATGCCCGATGGCCTATGGCCTGATGGGGGCACTGATCCATTGGCGCCAGCTCCCCTCGATCGTCGTGACCCTGGGAGCCTCGTTCGTGTGGCTTGGCCTGGCTCTGATGGTGCTTCCTCTGCCGGGCGGCAGGGTGCCAGCGGTGCTGACAGGGTTCGTCCGTCTGCATCCGCCGTTTGCGCCGATGCCGATCGTGCTCGCCGTTATTCCGATGGTGATCGCGCACCTCATTCTCAACAAGATGTCTTACGGCGTCGTGCTGCGCGCGGTAGCCTGGCTGCGGTCGAGCGCGCCGGTCGTTCCACCCTGAAGGCGCGGATGATCCTCTATGTCATGGCCGGAGTCTGCGGGCTGTGCGCAGGGCTCTGCCTCGCGGCGACGACGACAACGGGCGATGCCAATGTCGGGCGCGGCCTCACGCTGGTGTCGATCGGCGCTGTCATCATCGGCGGCGGCGAGTTCGTCGGCGGCATCGTGTCGCCCATCGGCACGGTGTTCGGCGCACTGATCATGCAGCTGTCGGGGTCGCTGCTGAGCTTCGCCTCGGTGCCGCCCGCCTGGCAGTACAGCATCCAAGGCGCCATACTTCTGATGATCCTGGCGCTGCGGGTCGTCACCGGAAGGCGGAGACCGGCATGAACAAGTTCGAACCCGGCCGGCTGCTCGCGCAGCCCTGGTTCTACGCAACGGCGGGCGCCGTCCTCGTATGGCTGGTGATCCTGGCTTATTCGGGCGGCGCCGGCGGTGGCGCCGTGATCTCCGCAGCCCTAAACTATTCCGTCTTCTTCGCCGTGGTCGGGCTGGGACAGATGATCGTCATGGCGAGCGGCGCCGGCAATATCGACCTCTCAGTCCCTGCCAACATCACCCTCGCCGCCTACCTTTCCACCGGACAGATGGAGGGGGCGAATGCCGGCCTCGTGACCGGTGTCGCCGCCGGTCTCGGCAGCGGCCTCGCCATCGGCGCCGCGAACGCCTTCCTGATCATCGTCTTCCGTATTCCACCGATGGTGGCGACGCTCGCCTCCGGGCTGGTGCTGGAATCCCTCACCTTCGTCTATTCCCGCATCTCGGTCGCCAAGCCGGCGCCGCTGCTGGCAGAGTTCACCACCGGCCAGTTCTTCGGTCTTCCCTATGTGACCCTGGCGGCATTGCTCGCCTCGATCGCCCTGGTCTACGTCTTGCGCCGCTCGATCTTCGGGCGGTCGCTGTTCGCCTGCGGCCAGAACAGCACGGCAGCCTGGCTCTCCGGGGTCGAAGTCGTGCGGACGCGGATCGCAGCCTACGTTCTCTGCGGCATGGTCACGGCGCTCGCCGGCGTGCTGTTCGCGGGCTTCGTCGGCGGCCCTTCGCTCAACATGGGAAGCGAGTTCCTGCTCAGTTCCATCGCCGTCGTGGTAATCGGCGGCACCAATGTCGCCGGCGGCCAGGCGAGCGTAGTCGGCACCTGGAGCGCCTCGCTCTTCCTGTTCCTGCTGCTCTCCATGCTCAACGTCTTCCAGGTCGGTCCTGGCCTGCGCAACGTCATCACGGGCATCCTGATCATCGCGGTCCTGGCCTTGAACAAGACCAATCGCATGCAGCAGGTCTAGGTGGCCGGGATGCGAAAAGCTGTCACGGTCCTGGCCGAAGGCATCGGGCAGCCGGAAGGTCCCTGCATCCTGCCGGACGACCGCGTGGTCTTAACGAACACCTATCGCAGCGAGATCGTCTCCTGGGATCCGAAGCATGGTATCCGGCAATACGCCTACACCGGCGGCGCACCCAACGCCTGCCTGCTCGGCAGCGACGGCCATGTCTATATTGCCAATTGCCCGACCGCCGGAGGCTGGGTCGCGCCGGACCGGCGGCCCGCCTGCATCCAGCGCGCGACGCCGGCGGGAAGGGTCGAGATCATCGCGACGTCGGCCGATGGCGTGCCGCTCGACGGCGCCAACGATCTCTGTTTCGGCCCCGACGGACGAATCTACTTCACCGACTCCGGAGACTACGCGCCGAAGACTCGACATCATCCGGGGCGAGTCTGCGTGCTCGAGCGTGACGGAACCGCGCACATCCTGGAGGAGCTCGATCACACCTATCCTAACGGCATCGTCGCCGAAGCGGATGGCGCTATCGTCTGGGTCGAGTCCTATACGCGCCGAATGATCCGGCGCCGACCCGACGGGACCAAGAGCATTATCCATACCTTCGATGACGGGCACATCCCCGACGGTTTCAAGATCGATGCGCGCGGGAACTTCTGGGTCACGACGGTGACCTCCGGCGGGATCAACATCGTGTCGCGCGACGGCGCGGCGATGGATTTCCTGGCGCTCGATGCCGTGCCGCTGAACTGCATCTTCGACGGTACCTCGCTCTATGTCGCCGATTTCGGCAAGGCGGATCCGGCGGAAGCCGCACCGATGGTCGGCCGCCTGCTGCGCGTCGACGTCGGCATTCGCGGCATGCCGCTGTTTGCCGGCGCGATTTCATAGGAGAATCCATGGAAGTCCGTTGCATCTACGAAGCCCGGAGCGCGCTCGGGGAAAGCGCCCTGTGGTCGCCGAAGGAGCAGGTCCTCTATTGGCTCGACCAGATGCGGCCGGAGATCCATCGCCTGGATCCTGCCACTGGAAAGGACGTGAAGTTCGACTTCGATCTTCCACCCCAGCTCGGCGGCCTCGTACCCTGCAAGAACGGCGGCATGGCGCTGGCGGCGGCGGATGGGATCACCATCCTCGCGCCGGACATGAAAAGCCGCACGACGCTGGTCAATCCGATCGCGGGCCTTCCGAACATCAGCTTCAACGATGCGAAATGCGACCGGCGGGGCCGCCTCTGGGCGGGAACTACGGACCGCATGGAGACCGAGCCTCTCGGCCGGCTCTATCGCATCGACCCTGACGGCACGGCGACCTCGGTCGCCGAGGGGTTCATCTGCTCCAACGGCCCGTCATTCAGCCCCGACGGGCGCATCATGTACCACACCTGCTCGCATGAGCGGGTGATCAACGCCTACGACCTCGATCCAAAGAGCGGGCATGCATCAAACCGGCACCTCTTCGCCAGGATCGATCCGACGGCAGGCGTGCCCGACGGCTCCACGGTGGACGCCGAGGGCTATCTCTGGACCACGCATTGGGGCGGCTGGCGCGTTACTCGGTATGCGCCGGACGGAAGCATCGACCGCGAGATTCCGATGCCAGTGAAAAACGTGACCAGCTGCGCGTTCGGCGGCGCCAACATGGACACGCTGTTTGTCACCGCGGCGTCGATCGAGTTCGACAACGGCCGCTCGGTCTATATGGACGAGGCCGGCTTCGCAGCGGCGCCGATGACCGGTGGCATCTTTGCCATCGATGTCGCGATCAAAGGCCTGCCGGAACCAGTTTTTGGCGCTTCCGCAGAACCTGCAGGCCGGGCGGGGAAACGATAAACTGCGGGGGAAGTCCTCGTTTCAGGTTGTACTCGGCATCGCCGCGTCCACAGACGCTGGAGGTCGGGCTTGTCGAGCACCTCGCTGCGAGATGTGACACTGTGCCACGAGCACGGCGCCGGCTTGTGGCTGACGGCTATGCTGCCAGCCGAATTCGAATCCGGCCGCCCCAGGCACTCGATGCTAGCGGCGCGTTGATCTAAAGTTGCCGAAGCTGAGGCTGAACTCCTCAGTCGACTTCCACGTGCTGTCCTCTTGTTGGACCAGCCGGCCGCCAAATCTCGGGCCTGCGCAAAGATAGTGGGCCGAAACCGTCCTCAGCACGGGCACCGGTCCACGCTCGCAGTACACGGGCGGATTTTGCGGGCGCGCGGCGGAAAAGGCCTGTGAGAAAATCGAAACAAAAAGACCCCTGCGGTCGGAGCTTCGGGAATACGGAGCATCGTACCAAGATTGAAAAACGCGGGGGATGGGAGCCCGACCGTGATGACCTGGAACTTGATTCGATACGGCATCTTCTATGTCGGGCTGACGCTGACCATTGTAGCGACCGGTGTCCTCTCCCCTAACGACTTCCCCACGTTGACCTTGGCGGCACGAGGCCAACCCCCGACTTCAATAACGGCCGCTCTGGAGTTGGGATTGGAGTGTTTCGCGCTGGCACTGGTATTGCTGACCGCCGGTGCCGTGGTCTCTGTCGCACTCGGTATGTATC
>JBKOWC010000244.1:0-2566 GCA_046724215.1 Pseudomonadota bacterium
CTGGCCGGCGCCGATGACGCCGATTCTTTGGATCATGGCGCGGCTCTCCTTTCCGGGAGCATTTTGCGTGTCGAGCGGCATGTTATTTGGCCAACGCCGCTTCGAGTTCGGGCACGGCCTGGAAGAGGTCGGCCACCAGGCAGTAATCGGCGACCTGGAAGATCGGCGCCTCCTCGTCCTTGTTGATGGCGACGATCACCTTGCTGTCCTTCATGCCCGCGAGATGCTGGATGGCGCCGGAGATGCCGACGGCGATGTAGAGGTCGGGCGCGATGATCTTGCCGGTCTGCCCGACCTGGAATTCGTTCGGCACGAAGCCGGCATCGACGGCGGCGCGGCTGGCGCCGACGGCGGCGTTGAGCTTGTCGGCGACGCGCTCGAGCAGCTTGAAGTTGTCGCCGCTCTGCATGCCGCGGCCGCCGGAGATGACGATGCGGGCGGAAGTCAACTCCGGCCGCTCGGAGCGGCTGATGGCCTGGCCCTCGAACGTGCTGAGGCCGCTGTCGCCGGCGCCGGCGGTCGCTTCGATGGCGGCGCTGCCGCCCTCGGCCGGCGCGGCGTCGAAGCCGGTGGCGCGCACCGTGATGATCTTGATCTTGTCGCTCGACTGCACGGTGGTGACGGCGTTGCCGGCATAGGTCGCGCGGACGAAGGTGTCCGGCGCATCGACGCCGCTGATCTCGGAGATCTGCTGCACGTCGAGGAGGGCCGCGGCGCGCGGCAGCGCGCTCTTGGCGATGCTGGTCGCGGCCGCCAGCAGGTGGCTGTAGGCGGGCGCCAGCTTCACCAGCAGCGCCGCCAGATTCTCCGCCAGCCCATGGGCATAGGCGGCATCGTCGCAGTGCAGGACCTTGGCGATCCCGGGGATCTTGGCGGCCGCCTCGGCGGCGGGGCGGCAGTTCTGTCCGGCGACGAGGATATGAATCTCGCCGCCGATCTTGGCGGCGGCCGTCACCGCGTTCAGCGTCGCCGGCTTGATCGTCGTGTTGTCGTGTTCGGCCAGGAGCAGGATGGACATCGGACAGCCTTGCGTTTTCAGTCCCCTCTCCCCTCGCGGGAGAGGGTTAGGGGCTCGCGCCGGCAGGCGCACATGACTTGGTTGCTACGGACGACACGGCCGCACATCTCACGCGTCAGATGACCTTCGCCTCATTGCGCAGCTTGTCGACCAGGTCGGCGACGGTCTTCACCTTGACGCCGGACTTGCGCTTCGGCGGTTCCACGACCTTCAAGACCTTGAGGCGGGGCGCCGGATCGACGCCGAGCTGGTCGGGCGTCAGCGCCTCGATCGGCTTCTTCTTCGCCTTCATGATGTTGGGGAGCGAGGCATAGCGCGGTTCGTTGAGGCGCAGGTCCGTCGTGATGACGGCCGGCAGCTTGAGCTTCACGGTCTCGAGTCCGCCGTCGACTTCGCGCGTCACCGTCAGCGCGGCGGCGTCCGGCGAAAGCTTGGATGCGAATGTCGCCTGCGGCCAGCCGAGCAGGCCGGCCAGCATCTGCCCGGTCTGGTTGCTGTCGTCGTCGATCGCCTGCTTGCCGAGGATGACGAGTTGCGGCTGTTCCTTGCCGACCACCGCCTTCAGCAGCTTGGCCACGGCGAGCGGCTGCAGTTCGACGTCGGTCAGCACGTGGATGCCGCGATCCGCACCCATGGCAAGCGCGGTGCGGATCGTCTCCTGGCACTGCTGAACGCCGCAGGAGACGGCGACGATTTCCGTCGCCTTGCCGGCTTCCTTGAGCCGGAGGGCCTCTTCGACGCCGATTTCATCGAAGGGGTTCATGGCCATCTTGACGTTGGCCGTTTCGACGCCCGTGCCGTCGCCCTTCACGCGGACCTTAACGTTGGCGTCGATGACGCGTTTGACCGCGACGAGAACCTTCATTGCAGACCCTGATTTGCTGCCAGGCAAATGGCCCGGTTACGCGGATGCAAAAGGGCGCACAGCGCGCCCATCCGCGATCCCCTGGCCTCTTTTGTGCAGTTGCACAATATGGAGATGACATCGGCGTGTCAACGCCGGGGCCGGGCGGTTGACCCTGTGATCGGCCGGGCCGGCGGGCGGCCCGGGAACGGCTATTCGTCCATCAGCTCGACGCTGACCGAGCCGAGCACCTTGCCGTCAGGGGTCTTCACCGCACCGGAGAAATGGTTGTTCACGATCTTGCCGGCCAGCGTGAACGGGCGATCCTTCTTCGGCTTCAGGCTCTCATAGACGCCGTCGAGGGTGAAGCTGTCGCCCGCGACCTTGCCGTTGAAGGTGAGATGGTCCGAGGCGTAGTGAAAGTTGCCATTGTCGAGATAGAACCGGCCGCCGCTGTCGACCTTGTTGTCGCCGTCGCCGAGGGTGATCCTGAGTTCGACCCTGACGGCCGCGGCCAGCGCGGCGACGCCGCTCGTCGCCAGGAGGGCCAGAGCCGGCAGGGCAACGACCGCCGCAACGGCAGCCCTGCTCCGCGCCATCTGCCAGAACTTGCGAATCATTACCCCGGCTCCCCGTCTCGCACACTGCGTCTCCTAGGTGATAACGGGAGACGGCTTAACAAACGGTAACCATGGGCCGTCCGC
>JBKOWC010000301.1:0-4539 GCA_046724215.1 Pseudomonadota bacterium
GTGCTCGAGTTCCTCAGCATTCCCTATACCCATTCCGGCCTGCTCGCCTCGGCGGTCGCCATGGACAAGCCGATGGCCAAGCGCCTGTTCGCCGCCGCCGGCATCCGCTGCCCCGAGGGCGTCGTCACGGACATCCAGACCGTCGCGCAGCGCGACGTCGTGGCCCGCCCCTATGTCATCAAGCCCGCCAACGAGGGCTCCAGCGTCGGCGTGCGCATCGTGCGCGCCGGCGACAACCAGCCGGTGCGCGCCGCCGACTGGAAGTTCGACCCGCGCGTCGTCGTCGAGCGCTTCGTCCCGGGCAAGGAGCTGACGGTGGCCGTCATGGGCGACCGCCCGCTCGCCGTCACCGAGCTCCGCTCGCACACGGCGTTCTACGACTACGAGGCCAAATACACCGAGGGCCGCACCGACCATCTGGTGCCGGCGCCGCTGCCGAAGGCGGTCTATGACGAGGCGCTGCGCATGGCCAAGGCGGCGCACGACGCGCTCGGCTGCCGCGGCGTCAGCCGGTCGGATTTTCGCTACGACGACACGGCAGACGGCGGCCCGAATCAGCTTTATCTGCTGGAGGTCAACACGCAGCCCGGCATGACGCCGCTGTCGCTGGTACCGGAGCAGGCCAAGCATCTTGGGATTTCCTTCCCCGACCTCGTCGCCTGGATGGTGGAGACCGCGCGATGCGACGCATGAGCGACGCCGTGCGCAAGCGTGAGAAGCCGGCCCCCACGCGGCGCCGACCCTGGTCACGCGGACGCAAGCTGCTCGTGCTCTGGGGCGGCATCGGGGCCGGCGTGGCCGCCGCGGGCGGCACGGCCGCCTGGCTCGTGAGCAGCGGCTGGGCCGACCGCCAGGCGACTGTAGCCGCCGCAACCGCCGTCGAGCTGTCGGCCAAGGCCGGCTTCACCGTCGACCATGTGCTGGCCGACGGCCGCCGCGAGACATCGTCTTCCGATATCCTCGCCGCCGTCGGCATCCGCATGGGCGAGCCGATCTTCGGCCTCGATCTCATCGCCGCCCGCGCCCGCGTCGAGCAGCTGCCCTGGGTCCAATCGGCGACGATCGAGCGACGCCTGCCGGATACGCTCTACGTGCAGGTGACCGAGCTCCAGCCGCTGGCGCTGTGGCAGCAGCAGCAGAAGCTGCACCTGATCGCCCGCAGCGGCCGCATCATCGAGGGCGCTTCGATCGAGCGCTTCGCCGACCTGCCGGTCGTCGTCGGCGCCGACGCGCCCGCCCACGCGGCCGAGCTGCTGGACATGCTGGCGACGCAGCCGGAGCTGCGCAAGCGCGTCACCGCCGCCATCCGGGTCGGCGGCCGCCGCTGGAACCTGCGTTTCGACAACGGCGTCGACGTCAAGCTGCCGGAAGCGGACAGCGCCGCCGCCTGGGCCAGGCTGGCGCGCCTTGAGCGCGACTACGGCCTCTTGGCGCGCGACGTCACGGTCATCGACCTGCGGCTGCCGGAGCAGCTGCTGGTGCATCTCGGGCCGGGGGCGCTCCAGCGCCCAAAGCCGGCCGGTAACGACACGTGAGCGCGCCGATGGCGATGGGTGGGTCGATGCATGCCGAAGCAAGGGCGCAGCCGAACGGGGATGGGTGGAAGCCGATGAGGAAGGCGCGAATCCTGCCGCGCGGCGGCCTGATCGCCGGGCTCGACGTCGGCACGTCGAAGATGTGCTGCTTCATCGCCCGCGCCGGCGACGAGGGCCGGCCGCAGGTCGTCGGCATCGGCCACCAGATCTCGCATGGCGTCAAAGGCGGCGCCATCGTCGACATGGAGGCGGCCGAGCGCGCCATCCTGACGACGGTGCATGCGGCCGAGCAGATGGCCGGCGAGACCATCGGCAAGGTCGTCGTCAACGTCTCCGGCGGCTATCCGCTCTCCCAGACCATCGGCGTCGAGGTCGACATCGCGGGACACGAGGTCGGCGACGGCGACCTGCGCCGGGCGCTCGACCACGGCAGCAGCCTCAACGGCAGCGAGGACCGCCGCCTCATCCACTCCATCCCCGTCGGCTACACCATCGACGGCAGCCGCGGCATCCGCGATCCGCGCGGCATGTACGGCGAGCGGCTGGGCGTCGACATGCATCTCGTCACCGCCGCCACCGGTCCCTTGCGCAACCTGCAGACCTGCATCGAGCGCTGCCATCTCGACATCCAGGCGCTTGTCATCGCCCCCTATGCCGCCGGCCTCGCCACCCTGGTCGAGGACGAGATGGACCTCGGCGTCACCGTCATCGACATGGGCGGCGGCACCACCACCATCGCCGTCTTCTTCGACGGCAACGTCGTCTATACCGACAGCCTGGCGGTGGGCGGCGCCCACGTCACGAACGACATCGCGCGCGGCCTCTCGACGCCGCTCGTCCATGCCGAGCGCATGAAGACGCTCTACGGCAACTGCATCGCCTCGCCGGCCGACGAGCGCGAGGTGATCAGCGTGCCGCAGGTCGGCGAGGACGATCCGGCGCAGGCGACGACGATCCCGAAATCGATCCTCGTCGGCATCGTGCAGCCGCGGCTCGAGGAGACCTTCGAGCTGGTGCGCTCGCGCCTCGAGGCCGGCGGCTTCGACAAGATCGCGGGACGCCGCGTCGTGCTGACGGGCGGCGCCAGCCAGCTCTCGGGCGCCCGCGAGCTGGCCGCCATGGTGCTCGACAAGCAGGTCCGCATGGGCCGGCCGATCCGCATCGGCGGCCTCGCCGAGGCGACCGGCGGCCCCGCCTTCGCCACCGGCGTCGGCCTCCTCGCCTACGCCGTCGAGGCCGACATCGAGACGCCGAAACCGCACCGTCCCGCGCGCGAGGAGCCGAACGGCCTCATCGGCCGCATCGGCAACTGGCTCCGCGAGAACTTCTGAAATGGGGGACAGAGTGTTGTTTGCTTTCCGCACAATTTCGATTCCCCCTCCCCTTGTGGGAGGGGGACAGGGGGCGGGGTCTCGCGCCGGCAGGCGCGCAAGAGTCCTTCCTACGTCCTGGGCAGGCTGCCGCGCGTTGGCGAGATCCGATTCTTGCCGCGCTGCCGCGCGTAAGCCCCTCCCCCAACCCCCTCCCACAAGGGGAGGGGGAATAGCTCTCGCTCCTTCGCGAGGCCATGCCGGCTTCGCCGCATCCCTATCCCTGAACGTCGAAGATCAAGATTGGAGGCTCTAAAATGACGTTGAACCTGTCGATGCCCAAGAACGCCAACGCATACGAAATCAAGCCGCGCATCACCGTCGTCGGTGTCGGCGGCGCTGGGGGAAATGCCGTCAACAACATGATCCGGTCGAACTTGGAGGGCGTCGAGTTCATCGTGTCGAACACCGATGCCCAGGCGCTGGCGCAGTCGATCTGCGACCGCCGCCTGCAGCTCGGCATCAACATCACGCAGGGGCTTGGGGCCGGGTCCCGCCCCGACATCGGCCGCGCCGCCGCCGAGGAGGTTATGGACCAGCTCATGGCCGAACTCGACGGCTCCAACATGGTGTTCATCACCGCCGGCATGGGCGGCGGCACCGGCACCGGCGCGGCGCCGGTCATCGCCCGGGCCGCGCGCGAGCACGGCATCCTCACCGTGGGCGTCGTCACCAAGCCCTTCCACTTCGAGGGCACGCACCGGATGAAGATCGCCGAGAGCGGCATCCAGGAGCTGCAGCAGTACGTCGACACGCTCATCATCATCCCGAACCAGAACCTGTTCCGGGTGGCGAACGAGAAGACGACCTTCGCCGACGCCTTCGCCATGGCCGACCAGGTGCTCTATTCGGGCGTGCGCGGCGTCACCGACCTGATGGTGATGCCGGGCCTCATCAACCTCGACTTCGCCGACATTCGCGCCGTCATGAGCGAGATGGGCAAGGCCATGATGGGCACCGGCGAGGCCGAGGGCGAGAACCGCGCCGTCGCCGCCGCCGAGGCCGCGATCTCCAACCCGCTGCTCGACGACGTCTCGATGAAGGGCGCGCGCGGCGTGCTCATCAACATCACCGGCGGCTTCGACATGACCCTGTTCGAGGTCGACGAGGCGGCCAACCGCATCCGCGACGAGGTCGACCCCGAGGCCAACATCATCTTCGGCTCGACCTTCGACAAGTCGCTCGATGGGAAGGTGCGCATCTCCGTCGTCGCCACCGGCATCGAGGCGGAGGCCGTGACGCAGCCGCGGCCGGCTCTCAAGATCGTCGCCACCGGCGGCCGCGTCATGAACGCCCCGATGAGCGCCGCGAGCGAGGCCCAGATGAGCTACGTCGCCCCGGCCTATGCGGCGATGCCGCGCGCCCGCGAGGAACGCTATGCGGACACCGTCGCCCAGCAGGCGGTGGCCGCCCCCATGGCGGCCCAGATGGTGCAGGAGCCGCCGATGCAGGCTGCCGCAGGCGGCGGTGCCCGCATGATGGCGGCGGCACCGGCGCCGGTCATGCGCAGCGAGCCGGCGCCGCGCTTCAACCCGTTCGAGCCTCGCGAGCGGCCGCAGCCGCGCGCCGAGGCGCGGCCGGCGGCGAGCACGGCCGAGCTGCCGCTGCCGGAACCCGCGGTCGCCGAACCGCCG
>JBKOWC010000136.1:0-3195 GCA_046724215.1 Pseudomonadota bacterium
GGGCAGCGCCGGCTCGACCGGCTGTGCCGACGGCGCGGCGGGCGTGGATGCCGCCGGGACCGGCGGCGTGGCGGCGACGGCGTCGCGGGTCTCGACTGCCGGCGATGCGGCTGCGGACGCTGCTGCGGCGCCGACAGCGGCTTCGTCCTCCTCCGCATCTTCCGGCGGCCTGGGCTCGGCATCCGGCTTCTTCTTGCGGGAGGGCCGCTTGGTGGCGAGCACGGCCGCCGCGGGAGCCGCCGCGGCAGCGGCAGCGTCCGCGACCAGGCCTTCGACGACGGTCTGCATCCGCGCCAGACTTTCGTCGGCGATGGCGACGACACGGTCCGCCGAGCCCGGCAGACTGGCGCGCGCCGCATCCAGGCCGTCGATGGCGGCGTTGGCCGCGACCTGCAAACCCGGCATCCCCAGGAACCCCGATGTCTCCCGGATCGAGCGGACGAGCCGCAGGATGTTGTCGACCGGCGCGGTGTCGGTGGGCGCCTGGCGCAGCTTCGCCAGATCGCCCTGACACTCGGCCAGGCATTCGGCGGTTTCAGCGAGAAAGACCTTGAGAAGGTCGTCCATCGACCAATCCTATCGAGGCGCGTTCTTTGTGCGGACGGCCAGCCCAATGGTCGCCGGGCCGGCAACCAGTGCCCCCGGGTCCGCTTAACCTTCCCAGAATGTGTTTAACAACCGGTGAAGAGGACGCGAAAAACGCCCGCCCTGGAACGGCTTACGACAGCGGCATCGTGACCGAGAGGCGCACCGCCGACGGCTGGGTCCCCGTCTCCAGCCGACCGCGCAACGACTCCACCAGGCGCGCCGTGAAGAAGGCGTGCACGGATTTGGCGCTGAGGCCCGCGGCAGCGTCAGGACTCGCGACCAGGGCGGCAGAGACTTCTTCGGCGATGCGGGCGTCGCGCCCGGCGGCCGAGACGGCAACCGTCAGGCGGGTCGCCGCCGGCTCGAGTGCCACCGTGATCTGGCCGCCGCGCGGCAGCGTGTCGGTCGCCAGCATGACGAGGTTCAGCGCCAGCTTGGCGGCGCCGGAAGGCAGCCCGAGGGCGGCCGGCGCCGCACCCCAGGCAAGGGTCATCTTGCGGCCCTCGAGCAGGCCTTCGGCGAGTTTCTGGGCGTCCCCCCACCGCAACCCGGAATCCGAGCCGGCCGTGCCGTAGGCCATGCGGAAGAACTCGAGGAGCGCGGATGCGCGCTGGGCGCAGTTCACGGAGAGCTTGAGGGCGTCTTCGGCCATCGCCGCATCGGCCTCCTCGAGCAGCTCCAGCCCGTTGCCGACGGCGCCGATGGGACTGATGAGATCGTGGCAGATCCGCGACGCCAACAGCTCGAGCACACGCAAATCGACTTTCAAAGCTATCGATCCTCCTGCCCCGGGTCCGTCGGTCCAACCGTGGTCGTCATGTCGCGCCGCCTCCGCCGCATGTCGCGCCTGGCGCGATTGAGCCGACGATTGCCTTATACGATAATTTGGATGGCACAAGGAATTTCGCTCCGGCGGCGCGAACGATATGTCACAGCGACTGACACCCGGCATGTTCGTCCGCCATCCCGAGCAACCGGACTGGGGGCTGGGACAGGTCCAATCGGTGGTTGGACCGCGCGTCACCGTCAATTTCGAAAATGCCGGCAAGCTGCTGATCAATGTCGACGTGGTCGCCCTCGAACCGGTGGAGACCGGCACCGAAACCCCGAGTTGACTCCGCCTGCCGGGCCGCGCCAACTCCCGCCGCGGATCGCTCGCAGAGGACCTAAGAAAACCCGTAGAGGCAGATGACAGCAGGCCACGACGATTCACGACAACGGCCGCCAGCCGCCGCGACCAACGGCAGGGCGCGGCCGCATCCCGGCGCCGGCCGGCGGCAGGCGGTGCCGCATCCGAAGGGCCGCCAGCTCGATCCGGCCGCGCTGCGCGACGTGCAGGCGCTGCTCGGCGACCGCTCGCGGCAGCGCGACCTGCTGATCGAACACCTGCACTTGATCCAGGACAGGTATCATTGCCTGAGTGCGGCTCATCTCATTGCGCTGGCGCACGAGATGAAACTGGCGCTGACCGAGGTATACGAGGTCGCGACCTTCTACGCGCATTTCGACGTCGTGCTCGACGACGACACGCCGCCGCCAGCGCTCACCATCCGCGTCTGCGACAGCCTGACCTGCGAGCTGCTGGGGGCGCAGAAGCTGCTGGCCGGCGTCAAGGGCCGGCTCGGCGACAGGGTGCGGGTCGTGCGGGCGCCCTGCATGGGCCGCTGCGAGAAGGCGCCCGTGGCCGAGGTCGGACACTTTCACGTCGACAACGCCACTATCGACGGCGTCGCGCAGGCGGCGGCCGACGGCCACACGCATCCGACAATCCCGGCCTACGAAGGACTGGATGCGTATATCGCCGGCGGCGGCTACCGGCTGCTCAGGGATTGCCGCGACGGCAAGCGGACGGCCGACGAACTGATCGGCATCATGGAGTCGTCGGGGCTGCGCGGGCTCGGCGGCGCCGGATTTCCCTCCGGCCGCAAGTGGCGCTTCGTGCGCCAGGAGGCGGGGCCGCGGCTGATGGCGATCAACGCCGACGAGGGCGAGCCCGGGACCATCAAGGACCGCATCTATCTGGAGGCCCATCCGCACCGCTTCATCGAAGGCATGCTGGTGGCGGCCTGGGTGGTCGAGGCGGGCGACGTCTACATCTACCTGCGCGACGAGTACCCCGCGGTGCGGGAGATCCTGCTGAAGGAGATCGCCGCGGTCGAGCATGCCGGGCTCAACGGCGCGACGCGCATCCATCTGCGGCGCGGCGCCGGCGCCTACATCTGCGGCGAGGAGTCGGCGATGCTCGAGAGCATCGAGGGCAAGCGCGGCCTGCCGCGACATAAGCCCCCCTTTCCCTCGCAGGTCGGTCTCTTCGGGCGGCCGACGCTGATCCACAACGTCGAGACCGTGTACTGGGTGCGCGAGATCGTCGAGCGCGGCGCCGCGTGGTTCCAGAGCCACGGCCGCAACGGCCGCAAGGGCCTGCGCAGCTTCTCGGTCTCGGGGCGGGTGAAGAACCCCGGCGTCAAGCTGGCGCCGGCCGGGATCACGGCGCGCGAGCTGATCGACGAGTTCTGCGGCGGCATGCAGGACGGCCATGCCTTCAAGGGCTATCTGCCGGGCGGCGCCTCTGGCGGCATCCTGCCGGCATCGATGGCCGACATTCCC